>CAXBLS010000311.1:0-1554 GCA_963976585.1 uncultured Kordiimonadaceae bacterium | reverse complement strand
TATGGCATCTTCGGTGCCATCATTATCAACGTATCCGTCAACCACGGCAGCAATTATACCATCTTCGACGATAATTGATTTTTCATTATGCGTGTCCTCACCCGCAACAGCCAACAATATACCCGCATGAATTATCGTAACGTTTCTGGATTCTTTCTTCGCCTCATCTTGGGCAAAAACTATTGATACGCTACATAGATACAGCACTGCGAAAAGCATAATTTTAGGCAAATTAATCTCCCTCTTTTATTATTGGTATAATGATTGAACATTAACCGCCATTTGGCAAGTGAAATGGACTTAATTCGAATACCCGGTAAGTTCTACATAACCACGCCCGAATATTGGCTTCCCGTCTTTGGTGCCAGTTACATCCACGGCCCCTTCCCAGTAGCGCGGAAACGTCACAAGTTCCTGTTTTTTCATTATGGGCTTGATAGTGATACTCATATTTTTATCAGGAAAACTCAGCTGCCAACCCGACGGATAGCGACCACCCAATGGACTCTGCCAATAATCGATCACCTCAATAACAACATCCTCTGGCTCTAGACTTTGATTATGTCCATCAGCGTCCACCCATGTGCCTGCACTAAACGGATGGCGGCTGCCATCAGCACCGCGTAGATTATAAAACATCAAATCATTCCCGTCATCCAGATGCAACGAAAACCAGTCCCAGCCCTGCTGATCATCTGCCAGCGCACTTGTGCCCCATTCCCGATCAAGCCAAGTCAGGCCATTAACCGGAACCTGTTCTCCTTTGGTGGTTAGGATCCCACTGCTTTCAAGTCGCGGTAGCGTATAGTAATAAGTGGCGTTGCCAGGAGTAGCAGATTTCCTACTTAAGCCCGCCTCCCCATTGAGAACCGCCGGCTTGATTTGCTTTAAATCAAGTTCAAGCTTGATGTCTCCTTCCTCAGCGACGAGTGTCCAAGTGTCCTCGGATGGCTCAAGCGACCAGTTTTCAAGCCAAATTTTATCGACAGTCGCCCCAGCCAGTCGCTGATCACCACGGGCATAACGATGAAAGAAAACAAAATCATCGTTGACCGCATCCGTTACAGCAAAATGCGCTGCAAATACCACTGGTGTCTGCCATTTTGAGGAAAGAGCGGTTTCTTCCCCTTCCGGTGTCAGTGCCAATCGGAAAAATGTCAGTTCATAACCAAATCTCCTTCCGTCTGGTCCGTCTAGGTTTCCAGTGGCATACCACCATTCATGACGATATCCGGGATGGGGACCATGATCAGCAGGAAAATCAAAACTACGTACATCAATAGCCCGCTTAAAGCCATCCTCACCCGCATCACGCAATATATCCAGACGACCAGAACTAACAGTTCCAGCTTCTTGTGCAAATGAAGGAATAGCAATCAAGATGAATAAAGATAGTAATTTCAATTTCTGATGCATCATTCATTCCTCCCGAAGTTTTGCAGCGGGCGTTGATCTGGTCGAGTGCCAAGCTGGATAAAGTGATGCCACAAGGGCTGTACCGACCGCGATAAGAAGCGCCGTCACAAAGGTATCCGCAGGCAGAATCATATCAAT
>CAXBLS010000310.1:0-1568 GCA_963976585.1 uncultured Kordiimonadaceae bacterium | reverse complement strand
GAGCGCCTTCCTTGGCAATATTTTTCATCGCTTCTGGAGAGGCTTTACCGGATGCGATGGCCACAGCCTCGATCAAATCAGCCCGGCGCAACCCACCGGCATCTATGGTGACTGTATTAACGGACTCAACCCTAGGACGTTTACGACGACCAAGAGTTAACATGACGTGCCTTACATCCGCATCTACATCAAAAATTACATCAAGTTTCTCTTCATGCATATCGATATTTTCCTGTAAAACTACAACAGGACCACTCAAAGTTAAGGCTTTCTGGGCCGCACCATAGCTATCACTTTCTTCGTAAACAATTGCTCCGGCATTCTCCAGGTAAACTTTAAGATCCTCTGCATGAAAATAATCAGCAGGAATTACAATACAGTTAACTCCCATAATATCTTCATAGTTTTTGTCCTCAACGACCGTTGCCACTTCAAATGGCAAAATGACCGAAAAAGTAGACCCACATCCTTTTTCACTATCAACAGAAATTTCACCTTGCATCAGCTCGACCAATCGCTTGCATATAGCTAGCCCCAAGCCTGTGCCGCCAAATCGCCGTGTTGTCATAGAGTCAGCCTGCACAAAAGATTCAAAAATATTGTCTACCGTTGCAGGGGTCATACCAATGCCGTTATCAATAACATCAAACTGCAACAGAAGAGGTTCTTCCTGTTTCACGGTAATGCGAATATCTACGCGTCCCTGGCGGTCTATTTGGCGACCACTAAATTTCACGGCATTGCCGATCAAGTTTGTAATAACTTGTCGTAGCCGAGTTGGATCAGCCAACACCCCCGCTGGTATATTTGGCGCAATAAACAGTGATAGGTACACATCCACTTTCAAGGCCACAGGAATGATATTACTTACGACGTTTTCTACAATATCACTCACCGAAGTCGGCACATTTTCAAGCTCAATATGACCTGCTTCAATTTTGGAAAAATCAAGAATATCATCAATAATTCTTAATAGAGAAAAGGCTGAATCGCGAATGATACAAATGGAGTCTTTCTGCTTCTTAGTCAGACGCTCATTCATTAATATTTCCACCATCCCGACAACGCCATTCATTGGAGTACGAATTTCATGACTCATTGACGCCAAAAATGAGGATTTAGCAAGATTGGAACTCTCCGCTTCTTCCTTGGCCAGAATTAACTCTTGATTTGTCTTTTTAAGACTTTCTGTCCTTCGGTTAACTCGCTCTTCTAACTCTTCATTTAATTTGGTAATTCGGTCTTGGCTCTGCTTCAGTTCTGTAATATCGCGCATCAATGCGAAAGCACCCAACTTGTTACCTTTTCTATCAATAAGTGGGCCACTGCTGGCTAAAACATAACGAAGTTTTTGTCTTTCCCCAATAACACACATGATAAAATCGTGTACTACTTCACCATTAAATGCGCGAACAAGGGGTATTCTTTCTGTGATCAACGGCGTAACGCCATCTTCCTCATATAGGCTGAAAAATTTTGACCACTTCTCGGAAGACTGAGAATGCAGATCAGAACCATGCCACTCCCGTGCCTTTTTATTTAACCTAGTTAGGTTCTGATCTGCATCA
>CAXBLS010000309.1:0-1734 GCA_963976585.1 uncultured Kordiimonadaceae bacterium | reverse complement strand
GGCCGGGCTTGGATTACTGTGGATACTCGGCCGCGTCGCGGTTTTTAATGCGAACTTCCTGCCTGATTTTTTGCCGATGGTGCTTGATGTTGCGCTGCTACCGCTGGCCATTATGGGCATTGCTCCGGCGATCTTTCGAAAAGGCAACAAACGCAATTATTTCCTGCCCGTCATGTTGATGGTCTTTGCGATTTTTAACCTGTGCAGTCATCTTTCCGCCCTTGATCTTGTCGCCATTGATGAAAATAATTTTTTCATTGCCGCACTGCTGTTTGTGGTGATGCTGATGAACGTGATCGGTGGGCGCGTCGCGCCTTCTTTTTTGAAGAATAAATACCCGGACGTGCAGCAATTTTCCCACAAAGCCATCCTGCCCATAAGCATGATATCAATCGTGGTGACTATGGTGTCGATCATATTCAGCGCACCTGCGGTCATCATCGGCTCGTCTTCACTGGTTGCGGCGACCGCGATCCTGATCCGCGTTATCGGCTGGAAAGGATGGATTGCGCGAAAAGATCCGCTGATGATTATCCTGCATATTGGTGTGCTGTGGATATCGGTTGGTTTCTTCCTGATGAGTTACGCCAATTTTTATGATGATGGCTTTATGGTGCTGTCTTACCACGCCTTTAGCATTGGTGCCGCTGGCTCACTGACCCTTGGCGTGATGACCCGCGCCCTAATCGGTCATTCGGGTATGCCCATGAATAACGAAGGCATGATCACCTTTTACTTCATCCTCATCAACATCGCCGCCATCTCACGAATTCTGGCACCAGTCCTGTTCATCGATTATTACAGCGAATTTCTGTTTATCTCTGGCGTCTGTTGGGTGCTGGCCTACCTGATGTTCCTAATCCGCGCCATCCCCGTGGTGATAAAGCCCCGTGCCGATGGGAGACCCGGCTAGGAATTGCAAGTCACTCAGTTGTTTCTAGCATTTTCCATCCCGGTCGGCGAATGACAAAGTATAAATCAATTCACTCAAACCCCATTGATCCCAATTCTTTATATTTCGGATATTGCATAATATTCTCAATTGCTTTTTCAATATTTTTGCGAGTTACATTCGTTACAACTATAATTAATCTTTCTTCGGTAAAATATCCCGCTCGCTCAACATTAATTGCAATATCTTGCATTAATCTTACCTGATCATAAACTTCGAATTCAACAACATAATCATTGATCTCTACTTTGACGGTATGCCATCCTTTTTGCTCAACCTCCTCTTTGCGGTCATCAAACCAATCAAGAAAACTTAATTTGTATGTCATCTCAATACTCCTTAATTGCGATAAAAAGGAGTCAGATACACTTGAATTTTTATGATAATTCCCCCTTCTTGAAACATATTTAAAAGATGCACGATTAGCTGATAAATGTCAAATTTAGGATCAATGGAGGCACATGCAACCACAAGTTAAAACTATTTAATTTCAGTGACTTGATGATTTTTATCAACCCAATCTAAAAGAACTAGCTTTTCGCCAGCTTCAAAAACTGATCGCCGCGATCGACGAAATCGCGGAAGGCGTCGTAGCTGGGTGATGCTGGGGAGAGCAGGATATAGCCGTCACCTTTAACTTTTTCTCTGGCGATTTTCACCGCGTCTTCAAGGTCGCGGGCCATTTGTTTATGGGGGCTGGTGATTTGGTCAAACAGTCTTGGTCCGGTTTCGTAGGCGCAGATGGCGCTGACCGTTTGCGTGCTGTCTATAAGCGTACAAAG
>CAXBLS010000308.1:0-1753 GCA_963976585.1 uncultured Kordiimonadaceae bacterium | reverse complement strand
CAGTATGCGTGTTGCACGCGCCAATCCCATCGACGCATTAAGGTACGAATGATGAAATTTACAAACTACATGATCAGCGCCAGCCGCAATATTTATAAAAATAAACTTTTTAGTGCCATAAATATTCTTGGTTTAGCGGTTGGTTTTGCCACCTGCATCTTGATCATGTTGTTTATTAAAGATGAGCTAAGCTACGATAAATGGATCAAAGACAGTGGGAATATATTCCGCCTGGAACTTACCAGCTTTCCACCGGGATCACCCCCATACCAACTCGCTGCAACGATGGGACCATTGATTCCTTTTATAAGGCAGGATTTTCCGGAAGTGGTAAGTGCGGCAAGGTTGGTTTATGAGACCCGTAATGTACGCATGAATAATGACTATTTTTCCGAAGAAGTAGCTTATGTCGATAGTAATTTTTTTCAGATATTTGACCTTCCCATAGCCCACGGGACGATAGCGCAGGAATTTAACGATCCTTCATCCATTATCATATCTGAAGAAATGGCCACCAAATATTTTGGTGAGAAAGATGTCGTTGGTAAAAGTCTGTCACTGAGCAATGGCCGTGATTACAGGGTTGAAGCGGTGCTTAAGGACCTACCGTCCAACACACATTTTGAGCTCGATATGGTTATACCGATTAGTTATTCAGAGTTTCCGAAGGGAGATGGTGATGAAAGCGAGTCCATGCTCGATAATTGGTTTGATATAGGCACCTATATTTATATCAAGCTTGATGATCCGGCAGCCCAAGCGTCAATGGAAAGGAAATTTCCGGATTTTCTTGACCGACGTGGCCCGCGACCAAATGACCAGACCATTCCCCATGAACGCTGGAACCTTCATTTAATGCCCCTAGAGGATATCCATTTAAAGGGTGCCGCTCGGGCGCGCATAAACCCAAAAGGTAACATCACGACGATAATATCTTTCGCGCTTATCGCATTGATGATACTGATCATAGCCTGTTTTAATTTTATGAACCTATCCACGGCACGCGCCAGCCTGCGGGCAAGAGAAGTGGCCTTGCGCAAAGTATTGGGTGCCCAAAGACAAGACATTATTGTTCAATTCCTTAGTGAAGCGGCGCTTATGGCTTTTACAGCATTTCTCGTTTCCCTCGTCCTAGTTGAAATTGCGCTGCCGTATTACGCTATACTGATTGATAAAGTGATGGGGATCGGTGCCCTACATTCACCGATAACAATGGGTGTCCTGATCATTCTTACCTTACTGGTGGCCCTTGGGGCAGGGGCACACCCCGCATTCATTATGTCGTCTTTTCGACCTACTAGAATATTAGGGTCGGGAAAATCGGAAAGTGTCGGATCTATTAAATTCAGAACATTTCTGGTCATTATTCAATTTGCGATCTGTATCTCTCTCATTGTTTCAGCGCTGGTGGTCTATAGCCAGCTCAATTATAGCCTTGACCGTGATGCCGGATTCGAAAAAGAAAACCTGATTGTTCTGAACCGGATTAGCGATCCGCTGATCGGCAATAAGGCCACAATATTGAAAAACAGGCTTTTAACCCATCCCGATGTTGTCGCAGCAACTTTAACGTCGTCGGTCCCGGCTGACAGAATGGTTGCGCTTATTGGGTTTGGCAATGTTGGTGGAAACGAAGTTGACCCAATCCTGCTTCGACTTCAAAGCATAGATCAGGATTATATAACCACCTACGGCATCGACATGATTAGTGGGCGTAACCTATCACTGGACAGAGGTGATGATGTATCGATCT
>CAXBLS010000307.1:0-1806 GCA_963976585.1 uncultured Kordiimonadaceae bacterium | reverse complement strand
GGAACTAAACTTGCGGCATTGATAGAAAAGAACTCGGCCGGTAAGAATGAAGGATTACTTGCTTCTGGGGCCTTAAATAAGCGTGGATGGTCACCCGTCATGTATGCAGCATGGAGGGGCGACAAGTCCGGACTTAACGCTGCGCTTAAATCATCACCGGATCTTGGCCAAAAAGACAGCGCTGGCATGACCGCACTTGCCCTCGCCGCTCAAGGGGGTCATTTAACGGTCATAGATACATTAATCAGTGCCGGTGCAAGTCTTGAATGCGGGGATACCGCGTTGCATCCTATGGTTCTTGCCACCAAACAGGGGCATGTGAGTGTGGTCCGGTCACTTATTTCAAAACTTAAAGATACAGCGTCCTGCTCTACCTTACTTGAAGAAACTCTAAACCAGTCATTGGTTCTCGGAAAACTGGAAATAGCGGAGCTCTTCTTTGATCACGATATTTCAATTGGTGGCAAGTCTTCAATGTCACCACTTATTGTGATGGCGTCCAAGGCGGACGGCCCACTTTTTGATAAGCTTATTAAGGGTGGCGCGAAAGTGGACGATGTGAATACCGTCGGTGAAACGGCATTAATGATAGCAGCGAAGACTGGAAATAATAATGCGGTCACGAGTTTGCTACGGCATAAAGCCGATATAAATAAATCTGACCAACAAGGCCGCACGGCATTGCTTCACGCGGCTCAGAACAATCAAACCACATCCGTAGAGCTTCTTATAGAGCATGGGGCCGATGCTTTACGGGCAACCAAGGAGAATAACACTGCACTCATGCTTGCAGCAGAAAGAGGGTATATTTCTGTTGTCGAGTTTCTAGTCAATTACGAAAATCTCGATCAAAAAAATAATGTCGGGGATACGGCGCTCATTATGGCGGCGCGGGGTGGTTTTTATGACGTTTCAGATATTTTACTGAAACAGGGAGCCAATCCAAGAGTGAGCAACAATAAAAAACAAAAAGCTCAATCCGTCGTTAAGGAAGAGGACACAAAGCTCCTCGCCTTAATTGAAGAGTACTCGTCTTCCCGATCATGGATTCAGGATATTTTTTAGAGACAAGAAAACATTAGGATACTTATAAAATCACTGGTTTAGACCAAAATATAGCTACAAATCATGTCGAGGGACATCGACAGACATTTGGCAATAAGAAAATAGACAAGCCGGCTTTCAGTATGATCAAATTCATCTGGAACATGCTGCCTTTCCTGTTCGCTATAGTCACGCTAGCGGCGATTTTTGTTGGCTACCGCCTGCGCGAATTTGAATATTATAATGCTGAGGAAGGTGTCGGTTACGCGCTCGGCATTATCGGTGGCAGCCTGATGCTGGCACTGCTTCTTTATCCTCTGCGCAAAAGATACAAAATTCTTAGCTTCATGGGCAATATAAAAGCATGGTTTGGTCTTCATATGATTTTTGGAGTGCTCGGCCCGGTTCTCATCCTGTTTCACGCAAATTTCAACTTAGGATCGACCAATAGTAACGTGGCATTCTTCTCCATGCTCATCGTTGCGATCAGTGGCGTGATCGGCAGATATATTTACACCAAAATCCATCATGGCCTTTACGGTCAGAAAATTGAACTTGCCCAATTAAAAAACAGACTTCGCGACAACCAGCAAGATATGTCGGCCTTACTTAACCTAAATCCAATTGCGAGAGATGAAATATTTGATTTCGTAGATCATGTGCTGACCCCACCCAAAGGCCTAATCCATAGTACCTTGCGAATTATGTCAGTTGGTTGGCGGTCGAGACGTTTGGTGAGCAAGATCAAGAATTCCACCAGAC
>CAXBLS010000306.1:0-1847 GCA_963976585.1 uncultured Kordiimonadaceae bacterium | reverse complement strand
CGTCAATAACATCATGGACGCTCGCTTCTCCTTTTTTCCACAAAACTTCCATAATGCGGTTTTCGGCTTCGGTCAATATTGTTGATGGTCGTCTGGCCATAAAACGGGCTCCTCTAAATTTTTAATTACTAATAATTTAGGAGTTAAAGAAAAAAGTCAACAATTAAAACTAATTTTTTAGTTTTTAATCAGAAGTCCTTGATAATGCTAGGTAATTATCATGAATATACTGCTGTGGGTTTTCGCCGTTACAATCCCAAAGGGTACGTTTTTGCGCTTCTAGCTCACCAAGATAAAAATGGAGTCCCTCATTAGGTTCATCATCATGGGTGCAAATTGCATGGACAGTATCAATGGTTAAATCAACCACCGCTGGCGCTTCGAATGTTACCTCACTACGCTTTCTCACGTTTTCGCCATCCCGATCATAAAACACATGCGTTTCTGTACCTTTATAAAGGGCGGAAATAGCGATCATACCGTGTTCATGCGGCGGGTATATCATCTTCGGCGTGGTGGCGATGTAATAAACGGTGACATTGTCATCCACATAAAGAAGCACCTCGTCGCAATCAAATCTCGGCATAGCGGCAATAATTGCAGACGGGTTTTCAGTCATCTTTTTCAAACGTTCTATCATACCATCCAAGTCATCCTGCTTTTGATAGTCCTTGACATCTTCAATGAGTTCTTTAACCGCCTCACCGACTTCAACTTTATACATTAAGACCCCGCTTCGGCTTGCGCCATTTTCTTGAGTGATACTTTATCAATCTTACCTATTGGCAGCATCGGCAGCTGTGGCTGAATGACAAATTTTCTTGGCACCTTGTAATTGGCCATCTGGCTATAGGCGAATTCTTTTATAGCCTCCGGGGTAAGATCAGTGCCGGGTTTAAGAATTATGTAAGCCCACCCCACTTCACCGTAAACATCATCTGGCACCTCGACAACTGCGCACAGCACAACCGCTTCGTGGACTTCAAGCGCCTGTTCAACCTCAAGCGGGTAAACATTATAGCCGCCAGAGACAAACATTTCGCTCATTCGGCTGGTAAATTCGATGTTGCCATCTTCACGAATATTTCCAAGGTCACCACTACGGTACCACCCGTCCTTGGTAAAGGCGGCTTTTGTCGCTTCGGGATTATTAAGATAACCGGATAGTGAATATTCAGGTCTGATCTGAAGTTCGCCGGTTTCACCAACTGCACAAACATCTTCATCGTTGGCAATACGTACGTCGCCTTCCGGTATCGATTTTCCGATGGTATTTGTCATAATCTCCAGTGATGCCTTATCGCTGGTCGCAAAAGTAACCGACGCGCTGCTTTCAGTGGTTCCGTAGGTGGAACCAACCTTGCAACCTGCTCCATAAAATATTTTTACCGCCTCATCAGGCATCTTGGCACCAGACCATAGCAACCAGTCAATATTATCAAGAAGATCAAATGAAAATTTCGGATGACGAAGCATAAGCATATGCATTGCCGGCACAGCACCAAGCATATTGACATTTCCATCAATTAGATTTTGCACATAGTCATCAAGATTGAATGTTTCCATCAGTATAGTCGTGCCACCCCCGACCATCGCATAAAGCGGTAAAACTATAATGCCGCCAACATGGGTGATAGGCAGTGGACACATAACGCGTGGATAAGGATCAATGGGAAACACATCCCATTCGACCAATGCCCTTTTTAAAATTGCTTTTTGTGGCAGCAGAACCCCTTTGGGCGTACCACTTGAACCTGATGTATAAATCAGCATGGTATCAATGGTATTTTCCACACCTGCCTTTGCCTGCGCATAATCTTCCTCTGGGCACTGCTGCCCATTTAACC
>CAXBLS010000305.1:0-1856 GCA_963976585.1 uncultured Kordiimonadaceae bacterium | reverse complement strand
CCATAATATATATTATGCGAATTATATGCGGATTAATTCGTTGATATTAATACGCTTTACTTTATCCCCTGCACTGATATGTGAAACTAATGCTGGGGTTTGTGGGTTCTGATGTCGAACTTAAATGCTTTCGCATCTTCCATCACGGTTTTTAGTGATACACCGGCACGGTCAGCTATTTTTTTAAGATGAAACTCTGAAAGATCGTCGGTGCTCATTGCATTTTGCCTGAGATAATGATCCCTCTCCTCAATGAACTTGGTGGTTTGTGCGTTTAAAAACATATCTTATACCTTTCTAAGTTTGTACATATTTTATTGGAGCTTTTCTAAAATGATGAATTAAATGCTCTACACCATTGATACAAGCTTTTGACACCGCTAAGTATGACATGGGTCAATTTACTTCATCTTGCAGGACGATTTACTAGCGTTGCAATCGAATTATATAAGATTCGATAAAAGAAGTACTTTGGATCAATCAGAATGATGTTTGAGTTTGGTATCACTATTTTGATCGGCTGAATGGCGCTTGATCCATACGTAGCGTTTTTTCCAGAAACCACAAGTTCGCGACTCGTTTTGTTCAAGTTCCGACGTCTCGCGACCAAAGCATTTACCCTGCTTCAAACGCAGGCATTTACTACATTTAACGCCAATTTTGCCGTTAATATACCCTAGTATCGCCATTAATAGTCGCATGCCCGGCCCTTCGGTTGCTATAGGTCTCTATAGCATAAAACGAATAGGTTAATGCATTAAAGTTTAATTGGCTATCCTCGGTATCGTTACGCTCGAAGGATAATCGTTTGAGCGATGGATTGTATGGGTCGCTTTGATATAATCTTCGTCTTTTGCTTGATAAATATTTACAAACTGCTGAGGATTACGGTCAGCGAGCGGGAACCATGAACTTTGGACCTGGATCATTACCCGGTGACCTTGTTTAAAGGTATGGGATATGTGTGGCAGTGTATAATTAACGTTAGCCACTTCACCGGGGACAAAGGCTTCCGGGCTTTCAAAACTGTTGCGATATTTCCCACGGAAAATTTCACCACGAACCATCATTTGATAACCGTTCATGGGAACATCCATATATTTATTTTCATGTTCCGGAAAATCATCGGGAAAAACATCAATGACTTTTACGATGAAGTCTGCATCAGTTCCAGTCACTGAAACAAACAGGTCTGCTACAATTGGCCCTGAAAGAACCACATCTTCTGTTAGAATATCTGTTTGGTATGTCATTACATCGGGGCGCCGGCCAGCAAAGCGCTGATCTTCGACCATATATTCGCGGGAACGACCGCTAGTGATGGCACGGGTGTATGGCACCGGATTCGCCGGATCACTGACATAGCTGTCTGCGCCCTCTCCCGCTGGTTTTACATTTGAAAGACTGCCATTTTCCTGCAGGTAAAAAGTATAAGGCTTAGCATTTTTCGGAGGCCATTGATCATGTTCGCGCCATTCATTTTCACCGCTATAAAAGGCCAATACTTCTGGGAGTTCAGCATCGCCTTCGTCTTTTAAATACTGATTGAAAAATTTAAGATCAATATTCTCTTTATAGTAAGTGGAAGTTTCTACATCAAACGGTGCGTTGCCGAGGAAATTACCGTCTGAACGGACCCAGCCCCCATGAAACCAAGGCCCCCGGACAAGTGTGTTGGTGGTGCGCGGGTTTTTTTCTTCGATAGAGTTATAAATAGCTGTGCCGCCGTAGCTGTCTTCAGCATCAAAAGAACCGATTACGGTCATAACATTGGCGGTGATATTGTTAAGATGCGGTGCTATTGCACGGCTTTGCCAATATTCATCATAGTCTGGATGGTTCATCAAATCATTCCA
>CAXBLS010000304.1:0-1903 GCA_963976585.1 uncultured Kordiimonadaceae bacterium | reverse complement strand
GAAATTGGCCTCTGTTGAAAAGCCACATTCATATCCTGCTAATTTTAATGCCCGGGACGTGCGTTGGTTCATCACGTCAGACGTCCCAAAAGGATATGCAAACAACCTACACTCGGATAATTTTGAACTTATCAACCTCCTTGCTTCCTCCAGCTCGAATTCCAGACGAATATCAGAGGATTTCGCTAAATTATTATGAGATACGCTATGTGACCCCATAAGCACACCTGAATTTTTTAAATCCGTTAACTCATTCCAGTTGCATATCATCCTTTTCCCACTTTGATCCAGATCCGGTCGAAATGCGTCCCATACGGTTTCTATAAATTGGTTGTCCTCTTTACCATGCATCTGGATAAGCCAATCAATTGACCTGTCTAACGACTGCTTGTTTAGTTCGATCGATCCGTATTTACCCAAGTCATATGATTTATTGGCCTTGTTATACCAGCGGACAAAATCCACTATTCTGCTCATGCTTGAAAAATGACTATGTTCAGTATTGTCAACCCAACCGGTACAGATAAAAACAGTTAGTGGAATTTCAAAATCCTGGAAAATGTCATAGACATCCAAAAGGTCAATTAAGGCGTCATCAGCTGTCACAGAAATTGGTGTTCGGGTTAGCTGACCAGTATTGATGTTTGAAAGGGCGCGATCGGTACCAATTGGTGTGTAATTTTCTTTAATCCATTCAAGTTGATATTTTAATCTTGTTCTGCTGGCTTCTATTGGTTCGTCGGGAACAATAAAACGATGGTAAAGTAATGTTGTCAAAGCATTTTCACGACCGGGCGAAAATAAACGTGGAATTTTTGACGCTGCAGATACTCTAAGTAAAGAGCTTTTGAGATTAGCCATTGTTATCAGATTTTTCATTTGATTGATCGGGCGAGCTGGCCCAAATGTCTCCGAATTTTGTCCTATAAACCGCCCATCCAGATTTTATAAACGCTCGTGCGGATGCGGAATTATAGGGCGAAATATGTGCTTCGCAATAGGATGCGCCAACTAAGTTCATTTCTTTTGTAAATTGCTGAATGAGTTTGGGGGCAATTGATTGTCCGCGATGCTCAGGGTATACCATGATGAATTCCAATATAGCACCATTGCCCCAACTGGTTTGCCAAGGAAACGGACGGTTTGTATTTGTAAGTTTCAGGTCATCTTCAGAAATGGAATGAGTTGTAGTTTGTGGTTCTGTGCGAAATTTACGCTTAACCCGTTGGCGTAAAAGTACATAAAAAATACTAACTAAATGCTGAAGATGTTCTTTTGCAAAAGCCCTCCAAATTCGCGGCCCAAGGCTATGACCAATTAGGAAACCGGCTTCTCGGCCGTCGATTTCCGCTACCAAAAAGCACACTTCCAACTTATTGAGACACCATGATTTCGAGAAAGTACGCTTTACACCATTTGAGAAGCTTCTTAGAGGTTCATCTGAATAGTTTTGGTCAATAATTCTATAAATCTGCTCCGAATTTACACATTTTGATATTTTCACCGAAGGAAGAGCATCTGTTGGGTTAGGCAAAATTTATTTCTCTTTTGTTTAGGTCGATCAATAAACCATATGCCTAGCTGTTTTAAAAGTAAACAACTTTGCATCGGCAAAAGGCATAGATAACTCCCCTGAATTTTGCAGAGATTACATTAAATGTTTTAATACGTCAAAATGGCTGCTTGCCAGTGTCTGCTTTGGGTCGGAAACGGTCATTCGTATTTCTTAATGTTTGCATAATTGCTACCATCATCTGAATCTGGCATAATGAGGTTCACAAGGGGAATATCTTGGGTAAAATATTAAAATTCCAGAAACACAGTTTTATTCGCAAATTCATGTGGGCGGTGATCGTAGGCGTCTGCACTGGACTTGGTATTTTTGTGCTTTTGCCGATGATTA
>CAXBLS010000303.1:0-1919 GCA_963976585.1 uncultured Kordiimonadaceae bacterium | reverse complement strand
CGAAGGAACCGGTGCAAAGATCGTCAATGTGGTAACTGCAGGGTTTCTTGATCAATGTCTTGATCTCGACCAAGCAGCAACATATGCCCGCCGTGATGGTGCAGACGGCATTACCATAACTTCCACTTACCTTGCTTGTACAACAAGCTTCGCATCGGATGCGGAAGATGGTGATTTGGCAGCATGGTTCAACGGTCAGGCCAATAACGGCACGGGTGCAAGCACACTGGTTGCTCCAACTGGTGGATCACATGCCTTCATTAATGGTGCAACAGAAAATGGTGTGACGATCACCAACCCTCAAACTCTGGACGCTTGGTTCGACACAACAACCCATATCGGGGCTGTTGATGTGGAAGCAAACAACTGGCTTGAAGGCTGGACCGTGTGGGTTAACGAATAAGGAAACGATAACGAATGCTGTGATGATGAACGTTCATCATCACAGCATTGTGTAATTTTATTTATAAAACGGTGACAAATATGAAAATGTTCCAAAGAACTCTAAAAAGTACGTTACTCGCTTCCTGTGCAATTATTACTTCTCAGGCCGCGTTGTCCCAAGCTCGGATCAGGTTGACACTATCATTACGATAGGGCGATATATTCCCGATGAAAAGCGCGCTACTTCTGAAATCTCGAATGTCGTAAGCTCCAGCGATTTTAGTCTCGCCGGAGATAGTGATATAGCTGTGGCCCTCACGAGACTGCCTGGAATTTCACCTGACGTAACAGGAAAATATGTGGTAATACGTGGACTCAATGAAAGATATACATCTACTTTGCTCAATGGCATCGAGTTGCCATCTCCAGATCCATTAAAACGCGCGGTTCCGCTTGATATCTTTCCAACATCATTGGTTGGAAGTGTATTAATTCAAAAAACATATTCGGCAGAATATCCTGGCGCTTTTGGTGGCGGTGTGATTGATATTCGCACTAAAGTCGTCCCCGAAGAAAGCTTCTTCGAGATAGGGCTTGGAACTGGGTATAATTCGGCATCAACCTTCAAGGATGGTCTTACCTATTATGGTAGTGATACGGACGTGTTTGGATTTGATAATGGTACACGCGATCTTCCAGCTATAATTGCAGCCAACCCGACGTTGGAAGGAATGAGCGCCGCAGAACTCGAACAGGCAGGTGAAGCATTTCCCAATATCTGGTCTATTGATTTTCAGAATAATGCACCGGACTTTGACTTTAATACTGCTGGCGGTACCAACTGGGAAGTCGGTGATGAAGGCGAGGTAGGAATTATCGTCGCTGTCGATTATGGTAGCAAATTCCGTAACAAATTTGGTCAACGCAGTTCTTACAAAGCGTCAAGTGCGACAGATTCGGGTTTAGAGGCAGACCGCGACTTTAGTCCGCGTGCCTGTGAAGCCGTTGGGGTCGATGGTTCAGAATGTGGTTATGACGTAACCACTTGGGATATTGATCTCAATACATTCACGTCATTGGGCTGGCAGATTAACGCCGACCATGCAATTAAATATTCATCGCTTCTTCTGCGTTCAAGCCAAAAGCAGGTTGAAATTCAGCAAGGTCGAACCAACTCCGAAGATCTGGCAAACTTTACGCGCCTTGACTGGACAGAGAGGCAAGTTTGGTCTCACAGTTTTGACGGTGAACATGCGTTTGATATCTTCAATGATGATATGACTGAAATTTTCTGGCACGCCAACTCTACAAAAGCAACACGTGATGTGTCAAGCAGCCATTTTATATCAATAGCACCGCGCTCGATTTTAAATTTGGTGCCAGCTATAACGAGAAAAACCGGGTTTCTGATTACAAGAAATACGGTTTCAACTTGGCAAATGTATCAAATGATGAACTAAGAACGTTTGTACCAGAGGTCATTTTTGGATCTGTAAATATAGACCCAAATGGTATTTATCTTGATGAATTTTTCG
>CAXBLS010000302.1:0-1988 GCA_963976585.1 uncultured Kordiimonadaceae bacterium | reverse complement strand
ATCCTGAAATGGCTCATCGGCCAATGTCGGTTGGATCGCTATAATGCCACCGGCAATGCATCCGGCTATTAATTTATTGATTTTCATTTGTCCCTCAATTTGTTTTTCTTGACCTCGTATGATGAGAAGCTACCATAACAATATCGAAAAAGGGAGGGTATAAATGTTCAAAGAAGCAAAAGAATTCATCGATAATAAAATCGACCGTAGGACGTTTATGGCAAAACTGCGTGATGTGGGAGTTTCAACGGTTGGTGCCGGCACCATCGCCAGCGGCCTTTCCATCCCAACCGTGAGCGCAGCAGCCGCAGACGGCGCACCCGAGCCAAGCCGTATCGCTGAAGGCTACACTGGCGGTGAACTTATGGCAGAATTTCTCATCGAATGGGACGTTCCTTATGTCTTTGGGCTTGCAGGATCGGAAGAAGTGGGTTTTCTTGATGCACTGGTTGATCGGGATAGTTTAAGCTACGTTACATGTATTCATGAAAATGCCGCCATGGCCATGGCTGATGGTTACAGTCGCGCCACAGGAAAAACATCGATTGTCAATCTTCATTCAGTTGCCGGGGCCGCTTACGCTCTCGGTCAGATGGTCAGCTGTTACCGTGACCGCACACCTGTTGTGGTCACTGCGGGCCGGCAAACCACTGAATACCGCGGCAGTAACGGATTTCTCGAAGCCCCTAACCTTCATAACCTCCCAAGCGAATATGCCCAGTGGACTTGGGATGTGACGAGCGCTAAAACAATTCCAGACACCCTGCGCCGCGCTTTTATGCTTTCGGAAGCACCGCCGGGCGGGCCCACTTTTTTGACTTTTTCTAAAGATCATTGGGAAACCAAGGTTGAGCGCGCTGAAATTATCCCCCGTTCGCGCTCACAGGTCGATATCGACGTTGCACCCAAACAATCCGACGTCAAGCTCATCGCTGATTATCTAATCGCTTCTGATCGTCCAATGCTGTTTCTTGATGATGATTGTATTCGTCATGAGGTCAGTGGTGAAGTCCAGAAAATAGCCGAGTTGGTTGGTGCTGGCGTTAGCCTTGGCGCCCGTATGCCCTGCGTTTACCCCAATACTCATTCTCATTTTTGCGGTAATTTCGGCAGTGACCAATCGCTCGCCCAATCCATAGACTGTTTCTGGGCCTTGGGCGGACACATGTTTAAAGTGGTCAATAAATCACCTGTGCCGTGGGTCAGACGCGACGCCAAGATTATTCACACGAGCCTTGCTAGCGCAGAAGTTGGCCGCAATTATCCTGTTGATGTCGCGTCTGTTGCCAGTGTTAAGGCCACCGCACAAGCGGTACTTGCGGAATTAAAGCTGCGCGGCATATCCGGTCAGGACGATAGCTGGGTTCATGACTATTCAAAGAACCGCCGCACCGCCATGGCAAAAAAAGCGGTGCGTGAAAATGATTGGAGCCCCATTTCCACGTCACGACTAATGCGGGAGCTTGACGCGCAAGTAGCGGATAATGCCTTAGTCACCACGGAACTTATCCTGTCAAAATATCATCTGTGGGATTATTTCAAAATAAATCATGAAAAACCGTTTAATGAGCGCCGTTATAATTATGCCACCAATTCAGGCGTTCTTGGCTGGGGACTTGCGGCATCAATCGGTGTCAAAATGGGCCGACCAGACCGTGAAGCATGGTGTCTGACCGGCGATGGCGCCTTTAATTTTGGTTCACAAGCTCTTTGGAGCGCCTCACGCTACGATGTTCCCATTGGTATTGTCATATTTAATAACGGTGAATATGCCGCCAATCGCAAAGCACAGAATTTCTACCGGGGCAGAAGCTCCGAAACTGGTAACTATATCGGCGTTAACCTCAAGCACCCTGATATCCAGTATGCCAAAATGGCCGAAAGTTACGATATCAAAGGCGAGCGGGTGGAAAATCCGGACGATTTGAAGGATGCAATAGCCCGTTGTCGCGCTGAAATGGCCCGTGGTCGCCCTTACGTCCTGGATG
>CAXBLS010000301.1:0-2026 GCA_963976585.1 uncultured Kordiimonadaceae bacterium | reverse complement strand
TTAAAAAACTGATAGACAAAACCAATGTTTTCGCGTCGAAACAAGGTCCGGTCCTGATCGGACATGGCTGTAATGATCTTTCCATCAATCTCCACCTCACCGCCCTCCGGGCTATCGATACCACTTATCACATTGAGCAGCGTTGATTTGCCCGATCCGCTTCGTCCCAGAAGCGCTACTGTCTCTCCCACCAGAATATCAATCGAAACACCGGCCAGAACCAAATGTTCTTTTCCACCCTCCAAATAACTTTTTGATAGGTTCCGTACAGAGATCGCGATTGTTGAATTCATGAATAATCATTCCGAAGATTGTTGCGTAAAATGAGCATATGGCCGCCTCAACAGCTTGTCAAATACCCAAAGAGCAAGTTCCTCAATTGATGTTTACATCTCTCGCGTCAAGATAACGAATTGATTGAAGAAACTACAAATGACCTAACTCACTATAACAGCAGGGCAACACATATTTGACGCCATTCTAGAGCGAGAAAAGGCGCCAATATTGGCAAGCGTTCCTCAACCACCTGCCGTTTGAAAGCCAGGTGGTCAAGTATGCTGGAGCGGCGAAGGTGTCTGAATTCCTCTTTGTGGTAAGAATTCTGGTATTAATTATACAAACCATCTGGCAATCATTTCATTACCGTCACTTCAAATCTAGAAAAACTTGAAGTTCTCGGAAAAAGCGCTCTGTGGCACGGTGCGCAGTTCTGCAAGAGCGAACTGGCTTGATCAGTGAAGCTTTTTTGCTTGGCGAATCTTTTCACGCGCCAATTCAAAAAACTCCTCTGCTTTGTCCGCTTGACCATCATCACGATATACGATGCCAAGATTATTGACGGGAGCCGGGTTTCTCGGATCCAGTTCAATTGCTTTCTCAAAATGAGCAATCGCCTCTTCCATCTCGCCAATTTCTTTTAGAAAATTACCAAAGCTATTATGTGCAACAGCATTCTGAGGGTCTTCAGTTGTTATCAACTGGTAGATTTTTTTCGCCTCATCCGGATTTTCATTGAGTTTTTCGCACATGGCCAAATCAAGAAAAACTTGAGCGTTTCGGCCATCCAATTCTATTGCCCTTTGATAATGAGCGATAGCAATGTCGTATTCCCCCTTTTCTTTAAGGGCCCGAGCTACATTACAAAGCACTTCTACTGAATTTGGCATTAGAGTAGCAGCGGCCCTAAAATACTCGAGCGCGTCATCATATTTTTTATCCGCCATGAATATCATACCAGCATTGCTCAACGCCGGCACGTGTTTCGGCTCTAGATTAATCGCTTGCTTGAAGGATTTCAGCGCCAATTCATTATCGCCATTTTGTCTGAAAGCGTTACCAAGGTTGAATTGGACGTTGGCATAAAGCGGGTTTATTTCAGCCGCTTTTTTAAAATGCTGCAGCGCATCCGCATGAGCACCTTTAAGTCCCAAGACAGAGCCAAGCATACTGTGAAGTTCCTGTACTTCTGGGTAACGTTCTAAATACACGCCGCACTTAACTTCAACTTCTCGAAACTTTTTAAGTCTAAAGAGCTCTTTCAATTCGTCAAGATCGCTTCGAAACAAACTATTCGGATTGAGACGTTTTATCCCGCTTATTGCATCTTCATTATCAGGATACTTCACGAGCACAGCTTCGAAATATTTTTGTGCTTTTTCCTTGTCACCACTTGCCGCAGCTTTTTCTGCCATTTCCAATGCTTCCTTGGCTGACAATGATTTTTGAGTTCCCATAATTAATGCTTCTCTTTGTAATTATATTTTTCGTACCGACGTATATATTGGCTGAACGGTAATTGCAATTCACGAGACAAAAAAACCGCATTTTCACAACACTTTATTTAACATATAAACAATATGTTTGTTTAAATTAATCGATTTTTAAGGTCAAAAAAATATCATAGCGACAACCAAATTCGCTCGCTGATGCGACGGAAAGGTATTGGCTTTGTATATTAAACCAAGTGCAAGTGTATCTGATAAAAGAAAAGTGATATTGAAAGAACTCAGTGAGGTCAGGTCCAAAG
>CAXBLS010000300.1:0-2041 GCA_963976585.1 uncultured Kordiimonadaceae bacterium | reverse complement strand
AGCATGTGTTGCATCGACCGGTTGAGACCACCGCCGAAAGCAGACATTCGCTTGACACCTATTTGACCCTTTAATTCATTTAAAGTAAGCTCCTTTTAACTCAGGGGAGAATGAAATGATATTGGGCCGTATTGCACACGCCATCCGCCATCAAAACTGGTCGCAAATAATTGTTGAAGTGCTGATTGTGATTGTTGGTATCTTCCTCGGTCTCCAGGTTCAGAATTGGTATGAGGACAAAGCTGATCGCCAGGCGGAAAAGACTTACCTAAATCGGATGCATACGGAAGCAAGTGATGTTATTGAACAGGCAAGGTTATTCAATGAAGCACGTGGAAAAATATTAAAAAACCTGCATACACTTTCTGACTTGCTTATAGCTGATGCAGAGATTGCTGAGTTTACAAATAATCACTGCGCATCCCTAGCATTATCACATGTCTATGCAAACCGAACAGTCCAGCTACCTACCGTTAGCGAGCTAACTTCAAGCGGTGGGTTGGAATTAATAGAAAATGGAAATGTACGAAATGCGATGGCTAAATATTCAATCGGTCTCCAGCTATCATCTGGGATTTTAAGTTCTTTAAAGGATGGGCTAACAGACTTTTCACATGATTATCCTGAAGTAGTAGAATTGCAAAAATATACGATTAATTCAGATATTGAAGGACAGCGAGTAAAATGTGATTTTCAAGCAATGAAAGATACTCCAGCTATTAAAAATATTGTATTAAACAGTACCACCCGATATTTCTTCTTTGTAAAATATATTACCGGTCAATTTGATATTCTCATGGAATTACATAACGCTGTTGATGCCGCTTTGAAATTCTCTCATGAAGAACCCAAAATATAAAAATTTACAATATTCTGAGTGT
Source organism: uncultured Kordiimonadaceae bacterium (assembly GCA_963976585.1). Lineage (GTDB taxonomy): Bacteria > Pseudomonadota > Alphaproteobacteria > Sphingomonadales > Emcibacteraceae > Pseudemcibacter. Next base: position 1,160 of record CAXBLS010000300.1, on the reverse strand, counting down.
CTGCTATCGGCCAGAAGCGGACATTGAAAAATATTCCATTGTCATTGGAATTTTTGGAGTTCTGCTTCAAGCATTTTTACAATTTCCCGTTGTTTATCCATAGTCGGGTGACCTATTGAAAAAACGCCATTCACATAAAGGAATATATGCGAATACGACTTTTTAAATTCGTCACTTTTGCAGACGCCATCAAAATCTATCACCAAGCTATCCCATGTCACGGGCGGGTCAGGAAGACGCGGATCACGTTCATGAATGTTATAAGAAACATATTTTTCCACTATGTTTGTGTGAGGCACGATATTGTCGTTTACCATTCTGAAAATATTGCTTAACCGATCAACTTCCTGCAGATGTTCTGACATTTCCTTGCGAAGAGCAACATTTTGAATAATCTGATATTTTCCTGTGGAATTTAGCTCATCAATGGTGGTTGTATTGAGTATTATGGGCAGAAACTTACCTGCGCCATGATAACCACGGGCAAATAAATCTCGGTCGGCGTCAGGCAGCTCACAACGATCAAGCATTTCAATTACTTTTTTGCCATCTTCCCATTGATTGGCTGCATTTTGAATATTGAAATCGTTGGTAGTGATGGATTCGGTAAAATCATCATGAAGCCGAGTAAGATACTCAATTTCTTCGATCCGTTCGACGCGTTGCTCGTTCCATGCCTGCACCTGTAAACCCAGAAATATACCTACAATCACGATCAGGACTTCGATCATGACCTGGAACCAATCCTGGCGTCGTAATGCTGACGCTAGTTTCTGTAGTATCATTAAGTCTTCCCCTTGATAAAAGGAGCTTAGTTTATATGAAACTTGAGGTCAAACTGAGAGTCTGCTTTCGGCCAGAAGCAGTCGTTCCAATTTTTATTGATTTCAATTACCTCAATCACCCGTTCTCAACGCGCTTTTAAGAATGAGATATCCAAAAACGCCGGATAGAATGGACCCAATAAGGATGCCAATCCTTTCATCAAGAATATTATTTATTCCGCTTTCATCAAGTGCGAGCGATCCTATGAATAAGCTCATTGTATAACCGATACCACAAAGTGCTGCTGTGCCATATAATGACGTCAAATTCATCCCTTCAGGAATGTCCGCTAATTTCATTTTTATTCCAATCCAACAGAATCCGAATACACCAAT
>CAXBLS010000299.1:0-2110 GCA_963976585.1 uncultured Kordiimonadaceae bacterium | reverse complement strand
AGGCGTGCATCTCAAGTTAAGAATTCTCAAATATCCGGCACCGGACTCGGCTTGCCGCTTGTTGATGCCTTTATTAAATTGTTTGAAGGTAATCTGAGTATCAAGAGTGAGCAGGGCATTGGCACAACGGCCACGCTTCATTTCCCTGCTGAACGCTCTGTTCTCACCTAATACTGACGAAGTAGTCCCACGAGACGCCCTTGAATGCGCACACGGTTTGCGGGGTAGACTTGTGTTTCAAAATCACCATTAGACGGTTCAAGCGCCACATCGGGGCCTCGTTTTTGAAGAGTTTTTAGGGTTGCTTCTTCTTCATCGACAAGAGCAACAACGATCTGGCCATTGTTGGCCTGATCACAACGTTCAATCACCACGCGGTCACCATCAAGAATACCAGCTTCCACCATACTGTCACCATCAACATCGAGAGCGTAGTAGCTACCACCACCAAGCATACCAGCAGGAACTCCAATATTTTCATATTGCTCAAGAGCTTCAATCGGTGTACCAGCAGCGATTTTGCCGTGTAGTGGGATTTCAACCGTGCTGGGATCTACATCCTGTGAACGCGCGCCGAAATCAGGTTTAAAGATATTTGCACCGCTCGGCTCTTCATCTTCCGGTAGTTTGATCACTTCAAGTGCACGTGCACGGTTAGGCAGGCGGCGGATAAATCCGCGTTCTTCGAGGGCATTAATAAGTCTGTGAATGCCAGACTTTGATTTAAGCTCAAGCGCAACTTTCATTTCTTCAAACGAAGGTGCTACGCCATCTTCCTTAAGTCGGTCATGAATAAGCATTAGCAGTGTGTGTTGTTTTTTTGTCAGCATTTTTCTCTCCCACAACCTTAGAATCACAAATTAAACTATATTTGTTCTTTTATGTTCTATTTTCATTCTTCTGTCAAGAACAGAATAAATTAAGGCTCAATATGGATAATTTTCACGAGATCGCCAGCATCGGCAGCAGGGGCGCCGACTTCGCGAACCAATAGGCAATTTGATCTTGCAAGCGTTTTGAGATTTGCACTGCTTTGGGTGAGAGTAGAGCTGACCAGTTTTTCACCGCGCTCGTTTTCATGAACCCGGGCCCGCATGTAATTCATTCTCGTGCCGCCTTCTTTGACATCGTGTTCAAGTCGTGCGTGGCTGGATTTAAAGCCCATATCAATATGCCCCGTCATTTTATGCATCGCTGGAAGCATAAAATTGGCAAAACAAACATAAGCACTAGACGGATTGCCAGGCATACCAAAATAAGGGATACCATTAAAGTCACCGTATATAATCGGTTTGCCTGGTTGCATCGCAACCTTCCAGAAATCCACTTTTAATCCTTTGTCCTTCAAAACATCCTGTATGATGTCGTAATCACCGACAGACACTCCGCCGATGGATACAAAAATATCAGCATGACCAACCTGATCAATCTTCTCTGAGACACTCTCAATCGTGTCTTTCGCGGTACCAAGATTAATCGCAATACCGCCATTTTCCTCGACAAGTGCCATGAACATTGGAACATTGGAGTTAACAATTTTATCAGGCCCAATCACGGATCCCACCTCAAGGAGCTCATCACCAGTTGAGAGGATTGCCACACGTGGTTTTCTGTAAACGGACAACTCGGCGACATTTCCTGCCGCAAGCAATGCTATGTGTCTGGCATCAAGTTTGGTATTTTTATCAACTAGGATTTCACCGATCATGAAATCGCTTCCAATGGCGCGAATATTAACGCCTTTCGCTTTGCAGGCATTGATTATAATCTGATCTTCAGTTTTTGTGACATTTTCTTGAATAACCACGGTGTCGGCACCCTCGACCATAGGAGCACCGGTAAAAATCCGCACGGCTTCGCCTGGGTTTAGCACACCCGCGTAAGAAAGGCCGGCCTGACTTTCACCAACCACTCTAAGTGGGGAAGCCACATCTTCAAAGCGTACAGCATATCCGTCCATTGCCGATGCGGCGAAGGGAGGTTGGGTTAGTTTTGATGCGATATCGGATGCGGTAATACGTCCACGGGCAGTGTGGATGCTGATGATTTCGTTTTCAAGCTCAGTGACACTATTTAATACTTGCGTGAGTGCATCTGCGACGGGGAGGAG
>CAXBLS010000298.1:0-2112 GCA_963976585.1 uncultured Kordiimonadaceae bacterium | reverse complement strand
ATTTAGTCGAATACGCAGAACGAGTTGTTGAAAACATACCCGACGCTAACACCATAACCATTGAACTTATGACTGGAGGCATTACGGCCAGCGATGAACCTGCTCAACCCCCGTCGCTAAGCGACAAAGAGAAAGAACAGAAGCCAATAGAGGAAGCTGTTTCCCCTATTGATCTAACTTCTGACGGCGGACTGATAGAGTTTTCAGATTTACAACCACTGACCCTGGCTGAGTCATACGATGCATCGATCGGCTTATTTGGACGATTTAGGCAGGAAATAATAAATCTATCGATGCGTGATTTTCCGATCGAGACCTAGCTTAGGCGGTGAAAGCGAACAAGGACATTCCTGCTACACGAGCACAGTTGTACCGCTAACTATATTTACATCGGTATTATCGAAAAAGATAGCAGCTTCAGCCGCCCTCAAATCAGTCCTTGCCTTCTATCACTCACTAGACTCAACATGTTTGTCACTAATATTTACAAAAAAAACAATAACTTACTTAATTAACGCGCAATATTTCGGTCGATATTGTTAAATTGCCAGAAGTAAGCATCATCGACATTTTAACGGATACCGAAAAATGGCTTTGTTTGCATAAGCATTTCGGCCCCTTGTCCGGAAATGAGGCGCGCATTGATGAGCCTGAGAAGCGATTTATCACCACGCTATTTTGCTATGGGTGCAATCTTGGACCGGTTCAAACGGCCAAATCGGTGAAGAATATGAGCCGCAAACAGATTGCCTGGCTCAATCTCCGGCACGCCTCCGAAGACCGTTTGGACCGAGCGATAACGCAGGTGGTCAATGCCTACAACAAATTTGATCTTCCAAAATATTGGGGTACCGGAAAGCATGCCGCTGCGGATGGCACCATGTGGGATCTGTACGAGCAAAACTTGCTGACGGAATACCATATTAGGTACGGCAAATACGGAGGTATTGGCTACTATCACGTCTCAGATACTTACATTGCCTTGTTCAGTCACTTTATTCCATGCGGCGTCTACGAAGCGGTCTATATTCTGGATGGACTCATGAGCAATAAATCCGATATTCAACCTGACACCTTGCACGGTGATACACAAGCGCAAAGCTATCCAGTGTTCGGCTTATCACACCTGCTGGGCATCAATCTCATGCCGCGAATTCGCAATATTCAGGACTTGTTGCTGTTCCGGCCCGACAATCGCTTTCGATACAAAAATATAGAAGCTTTGTTTGCCGGTAGTATCGATTTCAAGTTAATTGAGCGGCACCTTCGCGACATGCTGCGTGTGGTCATCTCAATTAAGAAAGGCAAAATTACCGCCTCAACCATCTTGCGGCGCCTCGGAACCTACAGCCGAAAAAACAAGTTGTATATGGCTTTTAAAGAGCTTGGAAAGGCCGTAAGAACGCTCTTTTTGCTCCGATATATTGATGAACTTGAACTTCGAAAAACCATCCAGTCAGCAACCAACAAAAGCGAAGAGTTTAATGGTTTCATCAAATGGCTGTTTTTTGGCGGGGAAGGCATCATCGCTGAAAATGTGCGCCACGAACAGCGCAAAATCGTTAAGTACAACCAGCTTGTCGCGAACATGGTCATTCTTTACAACGTGGAGAAAATGACCCGAGTCCTCAAAGATCTGGCGGGCGAGGGTGTCGTCATCAGCAAGGACCTTCTGAATGGGCTGTCACCGTACAGGAACTCCAATATCAATCGTTTCGGGGACTACAACCTGGATCTGGAACGAGAGGTGCCTCCGCTGGACTTTGGCATCAAGATATTAGAGCCAGAATAGCCTTAAAATATATATAAAACAATACGTTATGTGCTATTTGGCGAATTTTTCCAGGATGACAGCCGACCCTCAGGCATTGAAAAACATCGAGGCTATGCTGCAACCAGGACAGGAGTATTTGTTTAGCGAATACAGCCAGGCAGATATTATGATGGCGGCACACTTCCACCGACTGGAAGACGTTGCACTCGGCACAATTCTTGAAGAAGAAAAGCTCCCAAATATCGCCGCCTATTGGGCGCGATTGAAGAGTCGCCCCGCTTACCAAAAAGCGATTACCGAGTGGCACGACCCAATCTGGCGGGAAGCGCTGGACGCGG
>CAXBLS010000297.1:0-2147 GCA_963976585.1 uncultured Kordiimonadaceae bacterium | reverse complement strand
TCAAATTGATGTGCTGCGCACCTTGATATCGCCCTATTTCGAGACAGACCCTTCAGTTCTTTAACCTGATTCCGACTTTGACCGTTAAAGAAAATATCGGTTTGCCATTTATTATCTCACGGCGAAAAAACGAGGATGCTGAATCGAGAATTGAATCAATCCTTGAGACTGTCGGGCTGATGCAGCGCAAGTCTCATTATCCCTACCAATTATCCGGTGGAGAAATGCAGCTTGCATCGATTGCTCGTGCATTAGTTTATTCACCGGACGTTCTCTTAGCAGATGAACCAACAGGAAACGTTAACCCCAATATTGGCCGATCAATCATGGATATTCTGAGGAGTACGGTCAAACAGAAAAACACCAGCGTACTGATGGTCACTCACAATCCTGAGCACGCGGCTTGGGCCGATCGGATCTGTTTCTTAAAGGAAGGGATTATTCAAAGCCAACTCCAGCAGAATGGTGAAATATCCAGCGTGCTACCAATACACGAAAAGCTTCTAGAACTAGGCATATGAGCCTTGAACAACCACACAAAATATCTTTTAATTGCTATCTAGCCTTTAGGCTGGCGTGGAAAAGCATGCGGCACCATCGACTGGTTAGTTTTGCAACTATCTTGGGCGTTGCGATCGGCATGTGCGTGGTTAGCACCATTCTGATTGTGGATCACAATACAGCTAGATTTGATAACCAACAGGAGAAGCTGACCGAAGCGATTACTGTCTATACTGACGAATTCAAAGGGACTGGACAAATTAATGCGCAATCCCACGTAGTTCAATTACCCATCGAGAAGATTGAAATTAACAAGCAACGTGGTTTAGTGAATCAGAAACCATTGCTATTGACCCCACACTTTCCCTCGCAACAATTAGAATCTCCTGTTTCTGAGGGTGTTAGCTCAACACCGAGAGGTGAAGAAGATTATCAAACAATGCGCCTCGCTATCAGGATGGCTTCGATGTTTGCTTTTTTTATCGGCTCCGTGATTGTCTTCTACACGATGCGATTTTCTGTCGCCATGCGCATTAGGGAATTTGCGCTTCTATTGTGTCTGGGAGAAGACCAACGCAATGTTTCCCTTTCTCTAATCATGGAATCTTTCATGCTTGGTGCCATTGGAACATTATCTGGAATGTTGGCGGCCTATCCTGCTGCCAGAATATTATTGGCTATGGGAATATCTACAACCGGACGGACCCCTTTATCAGACTTTTCCATTCCGTACCCAGAAATAGTTGCAATGGTGTTAATTAGTTTGTTTATTGCTTTGATCGGGGTCTTTTCACCTGTTAGGACGATATATCGCTTCCAAATCTCTCAGGTATTACAGCCAAGGTTTATTGAAGGCGATATCAATAAAAGTGCTTTCCAATACTCTGGGTTCAGTTGGTTGATTCCCCCGATGTTGTTAGTTTCTTATCTTGCCGTAAGACCTTTCTTGGAAAGCTGGTTATCTGTCGTATATTTTTTTCTACTGGAAGCATTTTTTATTATTATACTTTCCTTGATAACAATCTGGTTGACCCGACCATTCCTACGCTTCAGTATCCATCTCATTGAGCTGGCTCTAAAAAACTTTATGCCGCTTGAAACCCTGCTGACAGTTCGCAGGATTCGCTTAACCAGTCAAAATTTTGTGTTTTCTATTATCGGAGTAATACTGGTATTCAGTCTGTTAGGTAGTTTGCATGCCATTACCCGCAGCTTGAAAAATGAAATTCACCATTGGTCCTCAGAAGCTATTACACCGTATTTTTCTTATCATCGCAATCGCAGTCAGATCATGGGTGAAACAGAAATAAAACGCTTAGAGGAAGAATTCGGACTACACTTTTTCCGTTTATCAGCAAAAGTTAAAGGTGGTTTTCCCATACGTCTTATTCAGGCTGATGATTATAATCGTTATAGAAAAAAGTTGGACCAACCTCCGTTTACAACCGAGCAAGTGATTTTTTCCAGAACATTGGCCGCGAGATTTGGCGTGCAAGCAGGTGATTTTCTACATATCGAAACTACAACAGCACACCACAAATTTGAAGTCATTGAAATTAGTGACGCAATAGGAACCTTTCCCGAAGACGCACAATATGGGTCTGTCTCGAAATAGGGCGATATCAAGGTGAGCAGCACATCAATTT
>CAXBLS010000296.1:0-2152 GCA_963976585.1 uncultured Kordiimonadaceae bacterium | reverse complement strand
AACAGGCGGCAGAGGAAGCCCAAGAAGCAGCAGAACAGGCGGCAGAGGAAGCTGAAGAAGAAGTAGAAGAAGAAGTAGAAGAAGTAGAAAAATCTGAAAATGAGGATGAGCGAAGCGGTGGGAAACGAGAAGACGATAGGAATGATAAATTTACCAATATTGCAAACTTAAATGCTGAGCGACTTCGAAGTATAGATGAGAGTTTTTACGAAAATGAAATAGGGGCTATCAGCGACGAAATGCTCATCCTTTCGGATGATAAAGCCTCACTTAACATTGAAAAAGGCAACTATAAAATACAAGAACAGATTTATTTGGAAGGATTAGGTTTAGTTCTTACTCGTATCAAAACACCCAAAGAAACAAACACTTCGCAATCACTAAGAGATTTATCGACAGCGCTCGAAAAAGGTGATGTTGATTTGAACCATATTTACGATTTGGAAAGTCAAGAATTATCAGAAACAGATACAATCTTTGGCAATACTGATTTCTCGAAAGTAATGGCATCAAATGGTGTTCAGAACACCGATATAAAACTCGGACTAATTGACACTCAGATAAATCAATCCCATTCAGCTCTCATAAACCAACATATCATCATGAAAGATCTCGTGCCTTATGAAGGTGTTCGGCCAGAAACCCATGGTACGTCTGTGGCTTCGATTTTGGTGGGCAATGAGCATCCGGTTTTCAAAGGAATAATTACCGAGGCAAAACTTTATGCCGCAAGTGTTTTTTTTACCATGCCATCGGGCGAAGTTGCCGCAACCACAGAAAGTTTAATTCTCGCTTTGGATTGGTTGGTGCAACAAGATGTACCGATAATAAATATGAGCTTAAGTGGACCTGAAAACAAGTTACTAGAAATTGCTACCAAACGCGTAATGGAAAAAGGTATCGTAATCGTCGCAGCTGTTGGTAATGCTGGCCCAAACGCTAAACCACTTTACCCCGCCGCGTATAGTGGAGTTGTGGCTGTAACCGCTGTGGATAAGAACCATCAAGCTTATTTGCGTGCCAATAGGGGTGATTACGTCACATTTGCTGCACTCGGCGTCGATATTATTGCAGCCAAGGCGAGTGGTGGATATCATCAACAAACAGGAACTTCAATTGCAGCACCCTTTGTTAGCGCTATATTAACAAACATTGCTGGTACAGAACAAATACATACTTATCTGCAACAATTGAAAGAAAATACTATTGATCTTGGTCCACCAGGCTTCGATGATATATATGGGTACGGTCTAATTCAGGCAATATCAGAATAAACCGTATCTAAGCTAAGTCTAATTTACACCTCTAATCTAGTATATCCAATGTCTGCATTGGGTCGAAAGCGTACAGTCAGAGGAGTAAGAAAAGGTGTCGTCACGTACCTTAATTGTTCGCAATGTTGATGGATGATAACGCCCATCAAAACTCTTTTAATACGTCAACCATTTTTTTTACATTTTGCTTGTGAATGTGACCTAGTTATTCATATTATTGCAACAATTATGTGAAATTGAATTTGAGAGAAATGAAAAATATTCTAGTAACTTTATGCCTGTGCACAGGCATTTCAAATGTATCTGAAGCACAAAACGTGTTGCTGATAAACAATGCGACCATTGTATCGCCCGAGCGGGATGATGCGCGGGCAGATCAGAACATATTGATAGAAGATGGCCGTATCATAAAAATATCAACGGATGCGATTTCAGTTGGTGCCAGTCACAAGGTGATTGATGCTGCTGGCAAATTCCTAACGCCTGGCATTATGGATAGCCACGTACATGTGTCATCGGTGCCTGGACTTGGTTTTCCCGGCGAAGCGAAGCCGGAGATGTATCCTGATTTGCTGAAGGTCTATTTTAAACAGCAACCTCGCAGTTTCCTGTATCACGGCGTGACGCAGGTGCTTGATCCAAACCCGGGTATGTCGAAGGAATATTTTGTAAATGCTCCGCTGCATCCTGATTATATGCGTTGCGAAGTGATTACCGCGCCGGGCACATTCCCATTTGTGGAAAAGCCGCAAGAAGTGGCCGTAAAGCTGTTCCCATATTATGTAATCGAGGAAAATCCGAAGGAACTTGTCGACGGGCAACTATCTGCCTCCGACCGAACGCCTCAAAAAATGGTTTCTGAAATTGCGCAAAGTGGC
>CAXBLS010000295.1:0-2175 GCA_963976585.1 uncultured Kordiimonadaceae bacterium | reverse complement strand
CGCCGAGGTTTTTTAAATAATCAGACAGCGGAACGTCAAATTGCTGCGCGTCTTTTTCAAGCCAGCTATCCAGCTCTGCAAGCGGATTGGGTTTCGGCATGGCGCCGCGCAATAATGCAAATGGCGGTATTTTTTTAAGGGCTTCCGGTAAGGGGTTATGTTGCCAAGTAGCCCATTCGGACATGGTTGTATTATGATCGCCGTAATTGATCATCATTCCTGGTGGAGACGACGGGAAAGCGCTGAGTTCAATATTGAGGTCAGCGATAGTGGAGCGGGCACGTGCGTACATTTGCCCGATTTCCATTCCCCCCGCGTCCGGTTTTGACGGGACATCATCCATGGTGAAAATTCGACCGCCAGTTCGCATGCTGGATTCGAGTATAACGACACTGGAACCTTCATCTTCGAGTAAGCGCGCAGCGTGTAGGCCGGATAATCCGGCACCTATGACAATCGTGTCATATTTTTTTGATGACTCGCCTGTTTGTCCGCAGGACGCCAGGGCAAGCGAGCTCGCTCCGGCTCCGAGGCCTGCGAGGACTTGTCTTCGTGATGGAAATTTAAAATTATTGCTCATTTTTAAGTCCGGATAAATTATAATGACATAACCTTATAACTTATCCGAATGTGAATTTCAATCGCTTCTCTATAATTACTTCTGTTCTGCGGACCAAAAATTCGACTTCTCACCCTTAACCCGTGAAAGTTCCAGGCTAAGTTGATAATGATCTGGACGGTAATAGATGGTAATATATTCGACAGGCTTGTCTTCATCATCATAGACAATCCGGCTCACCTTCAGGAGCGGGGACCCTATGTTTACAGAAAGCGCGGGACCCGTGGTACCATCAGCTAGGGTTGCGGTGATGGTTTGACGGGCGCGTGAGATAGTTTTCCCTGAGCGTTCGATAAGTGCAAGGATCGGTTCATTTTCAAGCTCGTCATATGAAAAAGAGCGACCAATTTCTTCCGGCACATACGTAATCACAAAAGAAAATGGTGTCTCATTTTTCAGGCGTACGCGAATTGCTTTTTGTACTATGGATGATGCGGGAAGCTTAAGTGCATCGGTGGCTTGTGGTGGTGCCTTAACATAATCAAACTCAAGAACTGTGACCTTGGTTTCTTTAGCAATTGTTGCTAAATCTTCAAGCAGGCCGTCCATATTGGTGGGCGATGATGAAACCGGGTTATCAAATGTTATGGTAGTGCCGCGGCCACGTTGCCTAGTTACCAGTCCTTCAGCAGCAAGTTCATCGAGCGCACGCTTTACGGTGATGCGCGAAACATCAAACATTTTCTCGAGCTCATTTTCAGTTGGTATGAGCGTTCCGTTTGCATAAGAACCGGAAAAAATTTTTTCACGAATGAGCACGTAAATCTGGTGATAAAGAGGGGTTGGCAAACTATCGTCTATCGTGTTTTTTGCTGCTACTATTCTGTCAGTCATATAAAATTCCGCTAATTAAGGATAGACGCTGATATCAATGACAAAAGTCATTGTTGATTGGTTATAATGATATATCGTTTATGAGTTAAACCACAAGAAGAATTTTCCGATTTCGACCAACAAATGAGGATTAATATGTCAGCTTATATGCTTATCATTGCAGAATTAGATGATCCAAAGGGATTTCGCGATTATGCGATCGCGGCAGCGAGTCTGATTGGGCAGTTCGGCGGTGAATATATTGTTCGCGGTGCCCAAGGCGCGGTTACCTTGGAAGGCGAATGGCCGGAAGCGGCCCAAGAATTCTGGAACTCACCAGAGTATGCTGAGGTTAAAAAATTACGCCTCGGAAAAGCGAGGGTCACGGTGCGGCTACTGGACGGGGCATAAAATGAGTAATAAACTTTCTGTTCGAAATCCACGCACTGGCGCGAATGACTATGAAATTGTCGTAACAACAGCCGAAGAAATTGCAGCGCTGACGCAGCGCATGAGAACGGCGCAGATACACTGGCGTGAGCAGGACTTGGCGTATCGTATATCAATTTTGGAAAAACTCAAATCATCAATTGCTAATCACCGTACAGAACTTATCAATGCGCTGACAGCAGATACGGGTAGGCTCTATATTTCTGTGGCAGAAGTGGACGGTATCGCAAATGCCATTGATCGGTGGATTGCAGTGGCGCGGGCGGATAAAGCGCCAGAGACCAAGAATTCCG
>CAXBLS010000294.1:0-2228 GCA_963976585.1 uncultured Kordiimonadaceae bacterium | reverse complement strand
GCATGCAGAAGAACGGCTGCTTTCAAAAACCTATCAGAAAATTTTAACGTTCCTGAAAACGAATATTGAGCTATAATTGATCAACGGAGTAGAGAATAATGATTTTCAGAACACTAGTCACGGTAGGGCTATTGGCGTTAACAGGGTGTAGTCCATTGCAGGATAATGTTTCACGAATTTCGACCAAATCATTTGGATCACTCACCGATGGCAGGGACGTCACCCAATATACCCTTCGCAACGAAGCAGGATCGAGCGTTGGGATCATCGACCTTGGCGGCATCATCGTTTCTCTAAATATACCGGATAAGCAAGGTCAACTCGCTGACATCGTCCTCGGCTTAGATAGCCCGCAGCAATATCTGACCGAGAGCCCCTATTTGGGGGCAATTGTCGGACGTTATGCAAACCGCATAAAAGAAGGAAAATTCAGTTTAGGTGAGCAGGACTATTCATTGGCTATAAATAATGGCACCAATGCCCTTCACGGCGGACTTGTCGGGTTTGATAAAAAAATGTGGCATGTCGTCCCGCACGAAGGCAGTGACTATGCAGAACTAAAGCTTTCCATGGTGAGCGAAGACGGCGAAGAAGGATATCCGGGAACGCTTGCGGTTCAAGTGACTTACCGTTTTGACGATCAAAATAATTTAAGTGTCAATTACCACGCAACAACCGACAAGCAAACCGTTATAAACCTGTCTCAACACAGCTATTTTAATCTGGAAGGACATGCGTCAGGCAGCATTTTGGATCACCACTTAACGCTTGAAGCGGGCCATTATACCCCGGTGGACGACAGCCTAATTCCCACTGGTGAAATAGCGGCTGTGAATAATACGCCCATGGATTTCAGAATTTCAAAAACAATCGGTCGTGATATAGTCGTTGATCATCCGCAGCTTATCTACGGCGGTGGATTTGATCACAATTGGGTGCTCGACCGTCACACTGAACATGGCTATGAACTGGCCGCAACCGTCTTCGCACCAAAAAGCGGCAGGCAAATGGAAGTATGGACCAATCAGCCGGGCATCCAGTTTTATTCGGGCAATTTTCTTGATGGCTCCATCGTCGGTAAAGGCGGCAACGTGATAGGGCACCGAAGCGGTTTTTGTCTGGAAACACAACATTTCCCAGATAGCCCCAACCAGCCAAACTTTCCATCAACACTCTTAAACCCCGGTGACGTTTACGATAAAACAACAATTTTCAAATTCTCCACTCACTAAGAACTCAAGCTCGTACATGGCACCACCTAACCGGGCAATGCAGCTGAAACTTTAAATCTTTGACACACATCAATTAGATACATCTCGCCGCTGATAGTGTATTATCCATGCACAGGAGGCTCTCATAATGAAGTCTATTCTTTTTGCATCCGGGTTTCGGGTGTTTTTTCCGCTTGGCGCGCTTGGTGCCGTAATGTTGTTGCCTTATTGGGTGATGCTGATCACGGGTGTTACTGATTATCTGCCCAGTTATTTTTCGGCCCCCGCCTGGCATCAGCATGAAATGATTTTTGGCGTGTTTGCACCGATTATTATCGGTTTTTTGTTTACCGCTGTCCCCAATTGGACCGGGGAACCATCGCCCAAGGGGGCAAAGCTGGCGGGACTTGGGCTTTTGTGGATACTCGGCCGCGGCGCGGTTTTTAATGCGAACTTCCTTCCTGATTTTGTGCCGATGGTGCTTGATGTCGCACTGCTACCTCTGGCGATTATGGGCATTGCTCCGGCGATTTTCAGAAAAGGCAACAAACGCAATTATTTCCTACCCGTCATGTTGATGGTGTTTGCAATTTTTAACCTGTGCAGTCATCTTTCCGCGCTTGAGCTTGTCGCCATTGATGAAAATAATTTCTTCATTGCTGCGCTGCTGTTTGTGGTGATGCTGATGAATGTGATCGGCGGGCGGGTTGCACCGTCTTTTCTGAAAAATAAATACCCCGACGTGCAGCAATTTACCCATAAAGCGATCCTGCCCATAAGCATGATATCAATCGTCGTCACTATGGTGTCGATCATTTTTAGCGCACCTGCGGCCCTGATTGGCGCGTCATCACTGGTTGCCGCGACCGCGATCCTGATCCGCGTGATCGGCTGGAAAGGCTGGATCGCGCGTAAAGATCCGCTGATGATCATCCTCCACATTGGTGTGCTGTGGATATCGCTTGGTTTCTTCCTGATGAGTTACGCCAATTTTTATGATGATGGCTTTATGGTGCT
>CAXBLS010000293.1:0-2359 GCA_963976585.1 uncultured Kordiimonadaceae bacterium | reverse complement strand
CCTCCTTTTATCGATGTTGAACCGGTGCGAATAATTTCTCCGCTCGCAGCAATCACCTCAAGCCCGATCACGCTATCCACTGCTGAACCATATAGACCAGTACCAAAGAAAAGACTGTTCTGACTGACACCTCCACCAACTGTAGCTTTAAGTCCAGACAGCGTCCCCCAGAATGGTGGTCTAACACCATCAGCCTTAAGCGCTTCATGAATTTGCGCCCAGGTACAACCAGCCTCGACTGTGATGTACATATCTTCAAAATTAATCTCTACAATTTTATTCATCCGCGTTAAATCGAGCGATATTGATTTTTCCCGGCTCGGTAGATATCCGCTCGTATAAGACATGCCACCGCCGCGTGGGAAAATAGCATAACCTGCAGCTGTCACTGCTCTAATCGCATTTGATAATTCAGAAACATTTCCCGGCTGAATAACGGCGTGAGCTACATAAGCTGCTTCACTAAAAACATCCTGCGAAAAAAGACGACATTCGCCGTCATCAGTTAGGACATACTGATCACCTAATATTTCCACAAGTTTTTCATGTAATGGTGCAAATTCACTCATCTGTCTGTTTTCTTTCTAAAAATTCACGGGCGTAACGAAACAAAGTATATCAACGATTTAAAGACCTATAATGATATTTGTCATTGCCATTTTTACCAAACAATTAAATCATCTACCTTAGACATAAAGATAAAGGGAACCTAAATGGGTATCACAAGAGAAAATGGTGACACAGAAGGTCGCATCAAAATGGCCACGGTCAGTGCACCGAATATCGACGCCACCTGCAAAAGCTATCAGGATCATTTTGACTATAAAATTATTGAAGAAAGCACAGTGAGTGAAGCACAAGCCACATCTTGGGGGACCCTAAAGATGGCGGGACGCAGACAAATTATTACCGGCCCTGAAAGCGGCGCAGAAGTTTATATCCGTTTGGTGGAAAATGATGATGTGCCGGAATATGAATATCTGAAAAGCTTCGGATGGAACGCTATTGAAATCACCGTAACCGACGCCGACGAGCTTCACGAAAAACTTAAAGATAGTCCATTTGAGATTATTGGTGAGCCCACCGAATTTGACTTTAGTGACGCCATTTATCCCATGCAGGCGGTTGGTCTTTCAAAAGAGCTTTTTTATCTAAATCAAGTGCGGGGCAATCTGCCTGCATATGACCTGCCAATGGCCCAGTCTTTTGTAGATCATATATTTATTATGATCCTTGCCACCCCAGATGTGAAAGAGGCGGTGCAGTTTTATGTGGATGCCTTTGGATGGGCAGAGGGTAACACCTTCCATATTCCTTATAGTGTTCTCAATAATGCGTTTGATCTTCCGGATGACACCAAACATTTCCTATGTATGTCGTGCAATGATCGGGTAGTGAACAATGAAATTGATCAATACCCTGAAGGAACAATTGTCAGGCCAAGAAATGACGGTATGTTGGAGCCAGGTATTGCCATGACCACATATATGGTAGAAGATCTGGATAAAGTAAATGTACCGCTTCTCACCGTACCGCAATCTTTCTCAGGTGCAGGTTACAGTGGCCGACGTAGCGCCTGCTGCATTGGATCGGCTGGCGAGTTAATTGAACTGATTGAGTTATAAAAAATTATGTCTGACGAACAAAAAATACTAGGACCTTCTTATTACGGCATTGCGCTACAAACGGCCGTTGATGCTGTTAATGACTGTACTGATCGTGGCGAGGCACAGTTGGTGATGAACGCAACAATAAAACGGCTGGAACGTGAAATTCCCGCCAGCAAACGTTTCGTTGGCCCCGATAGTAAAGTCATCGTCCTGCCTGAATATTTCCTCACTGCTTATCCACTGGGCGATACCATCGAAGGTTGGGCAAAAAAGGCCTGTATCGAAGTCGGCGGTGCTGAATATGAGGCGCTCGGCAAGATAGCCCGAGCGGTGATGTTATTTTAAGATACCGAAGACTGAACAGCATGTTTGCGCCAACCCCACATGACGTATGGGATAAATATTTGGATATTTACGGCCTGGACGGCGTGTTTCCAGTTGCTAAAACCGAGATTGGAAATTTGGCCGCCATTGCTTCGGAAGAAATTCTATACCCTGAAATCGCCCGCTGCCTTGCCATGCGGGGCGCTGAGGTCTTCCTCCACTCCACGGGCGAGATGGGCAACATGAGCGAGACACCGAAACAGATTGCTCGAAAAGCACGTGCGCTTGAGAATATGGCCTATGTTATTTCCGCAAATTCCGGTTCAATCCGCGGCCATGAACTTCCAAAAAGCTCAACTGACGGCCGCTCAGCCGTCATCAATTATAAGGGTCAGGTTATGACCGAGGCCGGGTACGGAGAAACC
>CAXBLS010000292.1:0-2380 GCA_963976585.1 uncultured Kordiimonadaceae bacterium | reverse complement strand
AATCGCTGACGCCAGGTCCACGAACGAACATAGAAGCTACATACGGTAAAGATTTTGGTGGTAATACCTTTGATTTGAACGCCTCTTACAGGATAACACCAAATATTACAGCAGCACTCAGTTTTAGTGATCAGTATCAATCCTTCCAGGAATTTGCTCTCGATGATCTTTTGAACGGCACGGGTGCAGGCGGCGGTGTTCAACAACAGATAATCAGTGATGCTTTTACACGTCGTCAAAGATGGCTCGGAAGCGTTACCGGCGTTCGCGGCCGTTCGACGATTACGTTCAATGCGAGTCATGAAGAAACTACATCAGAAGATCCAAATTTCACCTTTACTCGTCTTTCTGCCGGTGTCGCTTGGACACGTCAATTAAGCCCGCGCGCATCGTTTACTGCGTCAGCGATTCTTATGGAAGATGATTTTATTATAGATTCTGAGAAGGATGTTTTTGTGGCTTATGATGCAAGATTTGATTATAATATAAGTGCAAATATTGTTGGTACACTTGAATATATTCACACGAAGCGTAGACAGAATTTATTTGACTATGTGCCACGTCGGTCAAATTTTATCAGTGTTGCCATCGGGGTTACTTTCTAGGATAAATTATGTATTCAGAATTCTACAATTTGACGGGAAAGCCATTTCAGCTTACGCCTGATCCAAACTTCTATTTCGACAGTAGTACCCATCACAAAGCCATGGCCTATCTTTCTTACGGTATAAGTCAGGGTGAGGGATTCATCATTATCACTGGCGAAATTGGATCTGGAAAAACCACGCTGGTGGGCCGGCTACTACAAAGCCTCGATCCTACTGAGTTTGTGACGGCCAAGATCGTAACATCTCAACTTGATGCAGACAATATACTGAAAATGGTAGCTGCAGCGTTTGGTATCGATATCAGAGTTACTGATAAGGCAATCATGATTACAGAGATTGAAAAGTTTCTGCGAAATAACAATCGGCTTGGAAAAACCACACTTCTGCTAATTGATGAAGCGCAAAACCTTACAACACAGGCGCTTGAGGAACTTCGTATGCTTTC
This sequence comes from uncultured Kordiimonadaceae bacterium, assembly GCA_963976585.1. Classification (GTDB taxonomy): domain Bacteria; phylum Pseudomonadota; class Alphaproteobacteria; order Sphingomonadales; family Emcibacteraceae; genus Pseudemcibacter. Next base: position 1,327 of record CAXBLS010000292.1, on the reverse strand, counting down.
CAATTTTCAGGAAGGTAATAAGGCACTGCTACAGAGTTTTTTGGTAGGCCAACCGGAATTCCGGGATAAATGGGCGTTTGATCCAGCACTTGAACAACTCCGTCAACGTGTTATCGCCACTCATCATTTATCACCTATGACGGCTGAAGAAACTATTGAATATATAGAACATCGTTTGACGCTAGTTAATTGGAAGGGCAACCCTTCATTTTCAGAAGATGGCCATGCCGAAATCTATAACTATTCTGGCGGGGTTCCGCGTAAGCTGAATACGCTTTGTACGCGTCTGCTGCTTTTTGGCGCGATTGAAGAACTTGACGAGATAACAAGCGAGGTCGTTAAAGAAGTCCTTGCCGATATGGAGCAGGACAATTACGCCGCATCCGCGAGCGCCAGGCTTGCTCAAAACGGCGGTTTGAATATGAACAGGACCAATGACAGCGAGAAGATCAATATTTCTGAGGAAGCTCTGGAAGAAGCGACGGAGGCGGGAATTACAGCGTCAGCAGAACTCATTAAGCTTAGAAAACGGATTGTTCGCCTCGAAAAAAATATTAAGATACATGATAAGACCATTAAAGGTACAATTGGCGTCGTAGAAGACTTGCTTGACGCATAGTCGGATTGGAAAAGATCGTCATGACGTCAAAAAAGGCAACAACATCGGGAATTGCTACTGCAAATAAGGAACACACGATCGTTAACGCAATGACGGTGGATGTTGAGGATTATTTTCATGTTGGCGCTTTTGAAAATGACATTTCCAGAGCCGATTGGGATGACCTGCCATGTCGGATCGAGAAAAATACAAAAAAAACATTAGATCTATTTGATCGAAATGATGTGAAAGCAACCTTTTTTATCTTGGGCTGGGCTTGCCAGCGTTATCCAGAACTTATTCGTGAGATTTGTAAGCAAGGACATGAAATTGCCAGTCATAGTATTGGCCATCATCGCGTTAGCGATCTTTCAAGGTCGGAATTTGTGGAGGATATTACTCGATCCAAGAAATTACTTGAAGATACAATCGGTGCAGCCGTTATCGGTTACCGGGCACCGAGTTTTTCCATTGGCGAAAAAAACATCTGGGCACTCGATTGTCTAAAGGAGGCCGGTTATCTTTATAGCTCAAGTATTTATCCCATCCGTCATGATCACTACGGAATGCCGTCTGCTCCGAGATTTGCATTTAATCCAATTGAAAATAGCGAGTTTTTAGAGGTGCCAGTTACGACCGTTGAATTGTTTGGTAAAAAATTCCCATGTGGTGGCGGTGGATATTTCCGGCTTCTTCCATATGGATTATCAAAAATGGCGATGAAGAGAG
>CAXBLS010000291.1:0-2422 GCA_963976585.1 uncultured Kordiimonadaceae bacterium | reverse complement strand
GGTTCTTATTGAGTGTTTTAAGACCGCCGTTGGATAAACTAGTCGCCATAACGCCTGGCGCATTCTGCACCGCGAGCGGTAAGTCAGTAGTGTCAGCCACATTCCCTAAAAACCTAACATATTCAATTTCTGGCACCCCTAGAATGGCTGGGGGTTGAAGGATCGCCCAGTTCGCACCAGCTGCTATTGCCGCTTTTACAAACTCTATCTGGCCTGGAACACTGCCTTCACCAACGGTTACGGCGTAAGGTACTCGTCCATTTATATCCTCGCCGACCCAGTCTATTACCTTGCGGCGTTCATTTACATCTAATTTACCAACTTCTGTTGCCAGCCCCATCACGGTGATGCCATGGGCACCGCCGGCAATACAGCCCTCGACCTGACGACGCATTGCTGCGCGGTCTAGCTGCCCGCTTTTATCAAAAAAACTATAGAGGATGGGATAAACACCCTTAAAATCAGTATGACCTGTCATGTGTAAATCCTGTGTTTATGCCCGTCCAAATTTCTCAGTGGCTTTAGTAATTGAACCTGTCTTGTGAATATATTTGACCATTTCTTCTTCGGTAGTTTCAGCTTCTTCCGAAAATTCGATAATTTCTTTGATAAATTCCGCTGGAATACAAACGATGCCATCGTCATCACCCACGATATAATCACCGGGCTTCACCATCACACCACCGACAATAACGGGTATGTTTTTCTCAATTGTTTTAAATCGCCCCACCGAACTGGCAGGTACAATAGAACGAGCGTAAACCGGAAAATCGGTGTCTTTTCTTATAAGCTCAACGTCACGCACACCGCCATCAACCACAACACCTTCGTGACCGTTAACACAGGCACCTGCATTCATCAATTCGCCCCAAAACGCGGTGTTTTTATCACCACTGCTTGAGATAACAATGACGCTTCCTTCTGGTGCTTCATCAATCACTTCAAAAGCAAGGTCGGGCAAGTGCAGATCATTGGTTGGTGTTTCGAACACCGTGGCTGCAGTACCTACAATTTTTCTGCAGTTTATTCGCGCTTTAATATCAAAGTCCATAAATCCGCGTCGACCAGCAATCTGATCACAGCCATCGGACAAGGTTGCCACCGCCAGATTGCGAAGACGATCAATAATTTCCTTACTCAAAATTCATTCTCCCTTGAGAAGTTTCTCTAATTCTATTTAAGTTGAGCGCTATCAACCTGATATACGAAGTACATATACTGCTCACCTGGAGCGACAACCACATGGTGCGCAACATTTGCAGGTATGTTGACATAATCTCCTGCCTTAATATCATATTCCACACCGCCTTTAATACTGGTGCCCCGCATTTGACCGGGGGAGAGTTCAAATTCGTCAACTAGTTCACCACCAACAACCAAAGTAGCGCTGCCCTCGACTGCAGTATGTAAATCTGAAACAGTTCTGTGAATTTCGGAAGTTCCCGTATTTGCACGAAGGACCAGAAACAAATTATAGCCAACGTCACTACCGATAAGTTCAAACGCAAGCTTCTCTTTTACGTCGTCACCCTGCTCTGCAATTGTTGCTTTCAAGCGCGTTGAAACATTGGCGATTATTTTGGGCGTTAATTCAAAAACGCCCGGTGTTGTATCTCCGTCATTGGACTGAGCAAAAGAAAATACAGGAAGTATTAAAGAGAAAACAATTATCAATAAGGCACGCATGGTAGGTTATCCTAACATATTTGATTATCACAATGTGGACTAAGTTCTATATAATGATAATTATATATTCAATTGTTAGCGTGTCAAGTATTCAGGAACGATCGCTCCAGGATAGGTCACAACCTTTGCTGCTACCTCTGCGGCCTTCGCCAAACTATCTTTGATATTATTATCACTTATTCTCATTGCCAAGTACGTCCCATCGAATGCGTCTCCAGCGGCCGTAGTGTCTACCACCTTCTCAGCAGGCTTAAATTCAAGATGAACCAATTCTTCACCTGACTTAACATACATTCCTTCTTCGCCAGCTTTTAATACGATCTCGCTATTCTCGTATTCGTTAAAGCGTGAAAGGCAATCTTCGACTGATTTGGCACCGAATAATTCAACTTCCTCCTCTACACCGGGAAATATAATATCACTGACTTGGTACGCCTTGCTAATTTCGCGCCAGTAACTAAAACTTCGTTCACCCTCGAAGTCGGTAGAGATCAAGTAAAGTCCGACAGTACCGGCGGACGATTTGAGTATCGTATCTGTGCCTAATCCCTGAAGATCAAAAAATTCCTCCATTTCACTTGAAATATTATCTTCACCAATAGCGGTTAGAACAGAAACATCACAACTATCTTGGGCTATTCGTTTCATATAGACAGCACTATTAAAGACATCGCCGGCAAACGATTTTTGCAATAATCCGTTTTTCATGTTACTAAGTTCAACCATACATTCGCCG
>CAXBLS010000290.1:0-2453 GCA_963976585.1 uncultured Kordiimonadaceae bacterium | reverse complement strand
CGTTATTCAGACGTGTTTCCTTCATCGCGGTTAAGCCATCACTTTCGGGTAACCCAATATCTAATATAATCAAGGAGACATCGTTAGTAGCGATTTTATCAAACATTTCTTCTGCGCTCGACGCTTCAAGTACATTAAAACCATTGATTTCAAGAAGTGTACGCACAATGTCGCGCATATCTTCTTCATCATCGACAACCAGGATAAGATCAGACATCTAAGTTTTTTCCCACAATTTTACTTTGCGTTATTTGTACCGCTCTTATTAACCCGGAACAATATAATTTTTTATATTTAAGTAGAACGTTTCATTTAGCTTATAATGTTTACTGAACTAGCTTTGATTTGGTCAATGGAGGTCGTCGCCATCTGCTGCATAACATTCTTCAACTCGCTGTTCAGTAGGTCCAGAACCCGTTCAACGCCCGCTTGGCCAAAGGCACCAAGCCCCCAAAGATAAGGCCTGCCTATATCAACGGCAGTGGCACCAAGAGCGAGTGCTTTATAGACATCTTCGCCGCGGCGAATACCACCGTCAACCATTACGGGAACCCTTCCTCTGATTGCTTTTACAATTTCTGGTAATATATCAATAGTGGCTCGGGCGCTGGTTTGGCCGCGACCACCGTGATTTGATACAACAATGCCGTCAACACCGTGGCGCAAACAAAATTTGGCATCGTCAGGATGGGTAATTCCTTTGACCACTATTTTCATATTTGTTACATCTCGGACCCGGTTAAGAAAATCACCATCAAAAATGACAGGACTTTCAAGATGCATAGCCAGATCAATACCATCATACATGGGCTTTCCTTTATACCCGTTTCTCACCTCACCGTGGCAGGCGGTACAGTCTCTATCGTCGAGTTTGATAAACCTGTTCAGAGTTTCCCGATTACCAGCGCCAACCAAATCCACGGTTATTACAAGCACCGGGCATCCCGCATCTTCTGCGCGTTTTATCATAGCGAGGTTTGAAGGCCAGTGGGAACGCGCATAAAGCTGTGACCAGATGGGCTCACCTCTTGCCTCGATCACTTGCTCAATTGGCGTCGATGATACATTGGAGAGCATCATCAATTGACCTTTGCTCTTTGCCGCCCTTGCCACGGCCAGTTCGCCGTCTGGATGAAAAGCTTTGTGGCTGCCCGTGGGGGCAACGGCGATGGGAGAAGGCCAGGTACGGCCGAAAATTGTCACTGATGTATCGATGTCCCTGACGTCCTTTATCCTTCTCGAACGTAGACGGATATTTTTATATCCCACACGATTTGCCATTTGGCTAAGCTCATCGGTGACCCCAGTCGCGATATATCCATAGTGAGCTGGCGGTAATGTGTTGCGGGCAACCATCTCGAGGTCAAAAACATTCAACGCATCTTCAGGGGCCGATATCATCTGCTTTTTTACTGCGAGCAGATATCGCAGGTCGGGATCGATCTTGTCTTCCTCAGAGGCCTTTGCTAACTGCGCAATATTAAGAAGTGGACTGGCAAGCAAAAATTTTAGCAAATTCCGCCGGTGAGAAAGGATGTTGTCGGTCATAATTATCCCCTGTGATTAGAGTTACTTATAGTTTGCCATAAGGAGGTTATAGTCCGGTAGATGGCGAGTCAATTTCTAAACTCCCGGCATGAGTGCTGTCGAGGATTGGCCTTTGTCTACGATAGTTAATTATTAACCAATTTCAGATAAGTATACTGTAGTATTCCGGCATTGCATTCTTGTCGAATTGGGATTTAGACTAATTTAGGGTTCTAAAATATATGAAGAGGCATCTTCTAAAATTAATCATCTTTGTTTCACTGCTCCTTATGGTGCAGTCGAATAGCTATGCCCAAATCAACCACCAAGATGCAATTTTGACTGAAGAGGAAAAGGCCTGGGTCGACGACCATCCGGTGCTACGTTCCACCAACGAGATGGAGTGGGCACCACTTGATTTTGTCAGAGACGGAAAAGCACTGGGCTTTTCTGTGGACTATTTGAATTTGGTTGCCAAGAAAGTTGGCCTTGAAATTGAATATATAAATGGCTTCGCATGGAGTGATCTATTGCGAATGCTCAAGAACCGCGAAATAGATATTGCACAAAGTATCATAATGACTCCGGACCGCATGGAGTATCTCGACTTTTCGGAGCCGTATCTGGATTTGCCGATGGTTTATTTTGGCCGCGAGGGCGCAGATCGAATAAATGGCCTTGCTGATCTTGAAGGAAAAAAAATTGGCATAGTGACTGGATCTGTCCCTGCAACGGTTTATGAAGATCATTTTTCTTATCTTAATTTGGTTAAGTTCGAAAGTACAATTCAGGCGTTAAAGGCGCTTTCGGCAGGTTCGATAGATGTTCACCCGGACATTCTACCAGTATCAAGATATATGATCCGCACCACCATGCTTTCGGGTATTGAGGTGATCGGGGATAAATTTTATCCTGAAACCGAAAAT
>CAXBLS010000289.1:0-2501 GCA_963976585.1 uncultured Kordiimonadaceae bacterium | reverse complement strand
ATATCATACCTTATGACGATGGCATTTTCAACTGGGCGATTTGGGTTTCCAATGACCGCATACTTGCAAGCGTAAAGTTTGAGGGCCATGAAGATCGCGCTAAAAACCTTCGTGTAAGTTCACAAAGGCGGCTGCTTTCTATGACTTGGGACGGCAACGATATGATAAATCCAAACCGTTTTAGAACAAGAGGTCGCACCAACAGAGCTTTTAGTAGACGACAACCACAATTACAGGACCGATTAATTGATGTGCTTAAAGATGATCCTGACCACGTTCTCGTGCAGATGGATATCGACCGCCTAGGCGAACCTGCGGTTTATAAACTTAATATAAAAACGAAGAAGCGAACCCGTGTGCTAAAGGGACGACGGTCGGTCGATTACTGGATGACCGATCAAAATCATGATGTTCGCTACGGCGAGGGTTTTGTTGAGCTTAAAGGTTCTAGGGGAGTGCGTCATGTGGCTTTTTACCGAAAATCGATTAATGACAAATGGATTACATTGTTTGATTATGATGAAACAGACGAGCCTCGACCGTTTTATTTCGAAGGTTTTACCAAGGACGACGCCGTTGTCTACATTACGGCCAATGATGAAATGGGCAACAGAGCGCTTTATACATATAATGTTGATAGTCATAAAAAGATCAACAAGATAGCTGGTGATAGCGATTATGACATTGTTGATGTGGCAATAGGTGAAGATTATGAACTTGAATATTATTCTTATTATCGCGACAAACCTGATATTGTGCGCTTAAAAAATCACGGCAAAATTCTCGACCAAATCACTGATGAAGTATTCAATGGCCTTTCTGTAAGTATCTCCAGTCAATCGAAAGACAAAAACAAAGTGATCTTGAATGTATCGTCACCAAAAATGCCGGCCACATTTTATTATCTGGATATTTCAACCAAGGAATTAAACAAAATCGGTCAGTCTTATGGGGGAATTGATCAGAGCAAGTTATCTATGAAGGAGCCGATAACCTATATAGCTCGTGACGGTGTTGAAATACCGGGTTATCTTTCGCGCCCCGCCAGCGGGGCTTTGAATTCACCGACTATTATTTTACCCCACGGCGGGCCAATGGCGCGCGATGGCTGGAGTTTTGATTATTGGACACAGTATTTAACAACACGAGGGTACGCGGTGCTGCAAATGAATTACCGCGGCTCCACTGGATACGGCGAGGAATTTCGCAGGATGGGTTATCATGAGTGGGGTAGAAAGATGCTATATGATATAAATGATGGTGCCAAATGGATGATCGAACAGGGATATTCAGATCGAGAAAAAATCTGCATCATGGGTGGCAGCTACGGTGGGTATGCAGCGCTTCAGAGTATAGTCTTAGGAGAGGTTGAATATAAATGTTCTGTCGCTTTTGCGCCTGTATCCCATATACAGGGTTTAATGCAATCTTTAAAAAATGCCCCTGGATTCAAGTCCTACAAAAGTTATGTAGAAAGTGAAGAATGGTCACTGAACGAGGCATCACCAAGTTTCAATATCGATAAAATCAACATTCCCGTTCTCCTCTTCCACGGCAGCAAGGACATGAGTGTTCCTATAGTTCAAAGTCGGGGTTTTAGAGACCGAATGTAAAGCGCCGATAAAGAATTAAAGTATATAGAATTTGAAGATGGCGATCATTTTTTAAGCGACGAAAAACACCGCATGAAATTTTTAATGGAAACCGGAAAGTTCTTGAGCGAACATCTAAAGTAAATATTCATAAATTCAAACCATTTTGAGCTTGTCCATTTTTTATTGTATTTTTATTAGTATATTTTCGTTGCGTCTACTTTTAATCTATGCATAATTTTGAATCACGAAAACATGAGGGGGGGGCAACATGAACCTTAAATTCCAAATATTATTTATGCTGACTATTAGTGTCTTTTCTGCAAAAACATTTGCACAGGACGTTGAGCAAGCAGCAAACATTTTCGGCAAACTTCCAGAAATTTCAGGTGCGGAGATTTCGCCTGATGGAACCAAAATAATATTCATGCAGAATTATCAAGGCAGAAAAATTCTCGTTACCAAATCACTGACTGATCCAACAGCCCCCCCAACGGAATTCCTTATCCAGATGGCGAAATAATGTGGGCAAAATGGACATCAAATGATCGTATTCTGGCCGGTGTAAGTTTTGAAGATCGTGTAAATGTCTCTAGCAATCTAACATATATTTATAATGTGGATGCTTCTATGACCCGACTTGTCGCTATGCGTTGGGATGGGGAAGACCCTGTTAATCCGGTTCCCCTAGTAAAGAAGAGAATCCTTCAGCCACAATTTCAAGCTAATGTCATTGATTTTCTTGAAGATGATCCTGATCATGTGTTGATGCAAATGGACGTCGACGAAATGAATATAGTTGGTGTTCAAAAAATTGATGTACGCAGAAGAAGCAAAATCTTTGAAAGAGTTATAAGAGTGTATCCCGTCAGACCAAGTTGGACTAATTAAGGGTATTGCATAAGAGAG
>CAXBLS010000288.1:0-2530 GCA_963976585.1 uncultured Kordiimonadaceae bacterium | reverse complement strand
ATATTTCTACGCCGCCGTGTGTCATATTCCTCTTTTACCGTGAAATTTTTTGTGGGGTGTGGAAGAGGCATTCGAATACTATCTCATTAGTTCGATGTTTTATGAACATTGCGACGAAGTGACCACAGAGTGACACGTTGGCGCCCACATGCTGTTCTATTCGACATTACACATTAATGCCATCATTTCTTCGGTCAATACAACCAAACCGAAGTATTTGCGAGGCCTCGCTGACTTCATATTCAAAAATGAGGACAGCACATGAGTAAATATCAAGAACAAGTTCGCCGTTCAGCGGCGCAAGCTAACTACTGGCGCGATTACCGCTATGCGCCGGAAAGGCGCGACACATTACTCGGATTCAAGAACGATATTATCCCGCTCAGCGACGAGGAGTTGAACAACCCTTTATATGAGTCTGGTGAATCAGAGTCCTCGGAATGGCTGCGCCGTTATATCGATTATTACCTCCAAAAAGAAACGGGTCGCGGCATTTATACAATGCCAAAGCCGGATCGTTATAAAGCGGTGCAGGCGTTTGTTGAAGGCAATGGTTTCCTGCCCCGGGTTACGCTTTTGGATCATAGTGAAACTGCCTACGCCGCCGCGCTTGTTGCTTCGGCCAAGGGATATGACTGCTATGCCGATCAAAGGCTGCTTGCAAGTACATTTCGCGGCACTTTTTTAGGAGCTTCTTTGAGTGCCGCAGATCTTTGCGAGTATGTATTGCAGTGCCATTTCATCCCTGATGAACAATATTTCCGCATCCGTATTTTCGGCGCACTATACCAACGCCGAAGAGGTGAAGATGACGAAGGACTTGTCCAGCGCTCGAAAAGCATGGGTTGGGATTCCTGGTCAATGCGCGATGGCTTTGCATCCTTTGCTACCAATCTAGGCGCTCTGTTTTTTCTGGACGGTGAAAAGGGTGGGGCTTCAGGCTATGATGCTTATGATTTTGCCTTTGATAATACGGGACGGCGTGTACTGGGGCTCACCGCCATTCCACAGGATGAAGCTGGCAATCTTGTCCGCTTTCAGCTCTGTCGCCAGCCTGACAATATTGATCGCTATCTTGATATGTTGCACCGTATCAGTGCAAAGCTGAGCTGATACTGCCGCAATACAATAACAATGAACCAACCATCTGCGCCGCCTGAAATCGTCCGGGCGGCGCTTTTATTGTGTTTTGCCAGCGCCATATCGTGGCCGGTGTCTGTAGAAATGTATTTCTTCCAGATTTGTCGTCTATTGAAAGCTTCTCATACCAACCTGAATCAAAAACCCGGTTCCTCAGGCTTTGGCGGAGAGCTGTCAAACTCTGCGGCCTCTTCTTCCTCGTTTTCCGCATAAGCAGTATAGACGCCAACACCAAATACCGGGTTTAACATCTCAATGATCTCGCAGTTGTTATAGGCCTCAGCGGCGTCAAGTGCAGTGCGAAGTAAATTATCGCTCTTCCGGTAATCAAGAATGCCTCTGATCGGTTCTTCTAACATTTGCTTTATGATTGGCGTGCGTCCGAAAGACGCAGCCCACCAAAACGCAGTTTGGCCTCTGCTATTGGTGGCATTGGCAAGTGTAGGATCATCTTCTAGAAATTTTTTGGTAACTTCATCTTCTCCATCTTCAATAGCTATAAAAATCTTACTTATATTGTCCACTAATTATACTTTCTCTTGTTAAGTATATATTATATAGAATTCTTCTAAACTATGAAACAAGCATCTGTTTATTGGTTTAAAAACAATATCTTATTACCTGTCAACTTTAATGAAACGCGCAAGGAAACTGTAATTATTGCGCCCCTATGCTTGCGAGAAAGACGAGCGGTAAAGTCTGGTGCGGTGTAAGGCGGTATTGCCGCCTTACACCTTAACCTCATATTTTCCGGCGAAGTGATGATGATAAGGAGCGCTTTCATCGAAATATTCACAGCGCTGAATGATCATCGGGTGCAGCCCAGCCAGCATGATGAGCTGGCGCTTGAGCGGGTCGGAACGGGCAAACGCTCGCGCCACTTCATCGGGCGTAAGAAGATCATACATTTCCTTTGACTGGCTTTGGCCGCTCATGCCTTTCTCAATTTGATCAAAAGATGTATCGCCCTGGCGCGTTGCCAGCACCGGCGTTTTGCCGAGCCGTTTTGATATATACTCTGTCGTGACCAGATCCACATTGGCAAAGCACTGCAAGATACCCGCATTCGCCGTGAAGCTCTCCCAGCGGTCTTTATATAATGATTTTCCTTGCCCCCAATCCTGTATAATCCACCATATGAGCAGATGAAACGAAGCGATTTGTCCAATGGCGTTTTGGAGTTGCTGCATGAAACCCAGCACCGGGAATTCATCAAGGATAGCCAGAACCGGCGCTTCGGGCACGGTTTCTTCTTCTTCCATCGCATCAATGAGCTGGTTGATGAATATTCTGAGCCAGCGCTTGCACGCATCCAGCTTTGTCGCGGGCAGGCAGAGATAGATCGTCATCTTTTTGCGCTTCACGTCTCGCAAATCAAAATCATGCCCGC
>CAXBLS010000287.1:0-2536 GCA_963976585.1 uncultured Kordiimonadaceae bacterium | reverse complement strand
CTTCATCATGGCGGTGGTGTCGGCATGGGCTTTTCACAGCATAGTGGTCTTGTCATTCTGTGTGACGGTACGGACGATGCGGCGCAGCGCATTGGCCGCGTGCTCTGGAACGATCCGGCAACCGGTGTTATGCGTCATGCTGATGCCGGATATGAAATTGCCAAGCAATGTGCCCGTGAACATGGCCTCAACCTGCCGATGCTGGAGGACGGGGCATGACCTTTATAATTAATCCCGGAAAAATGACTCTGGCGGAACTTCGAAAACTTTATAGAAACGACGCAAAAGTCGCTCTCAATGAAAACGCATGGGACGCGGTTCGCGCGTCACGAAAAGTGGTTGATACCATCATCGAAGAAGGGCAAACCGTTTACGGTATAAACACCGGTTTTGGACTTCTCGCGAACACATCAATTCCCGATGATCAGCTGTCGCTATTGCAAACCAACCTCGTACTTTCCCATAGCACCGGTGTCGGAAGGCCGCTCAAAGATGATGTAGTCAGGCTTATTTATAGTCTTAAAATTTCGAGCCTCGCACAGGGTCATTCTGGTATTCGGGCCTCGACCATTGAAGCACTCATAGATTTTGTAAATGCAGGGCTTATCGCCGATATTCCCAAAAAAGGGTCGGTCGGTGCGTCCGGTGATCTGGCGCCGCTCGCTCATATGACCGCAGCATTAATGGGAGAAGGATTTATCCGGCTGGATGGTGAAAAGCTTCCTGCAAAAGAAGCGCTATCAAAAGTGGGCCTAAAACCGGTAACCTTAAATTCGAAAGAAGGTCTCGCCTTCTTAAATGGTACTCAAGTGTCAACGGCACTGGCCTTAAAGGGACTTTTTCAGGCAGAGGATATTTTCGCGTCAGCCGTTGTCGCGGGGTCCATGAGCATCGATGCGTTGATGGGCAGTGTTGCCCCGTTTGATGCCCGTATTCATATTGCCCGCGGCCAGCCGGGTCAAATCGCTGTTGCGCCGCTTTATCTTGAAATGATGCAGGGAAGCGAGATTAACAAATCCCATGAAGACTGCGAAAAAGTACAAGACCCTTATTCGCTGCGCTGTCAGCCACAAGTGATGGGCGCGGCGCTTGACCTTATAAACAACGTGGCGAAAACGCTGCTCATTGAAGCCAATGCAGTCACCGATAATCCTCTTATATTTACCGACAATGGTGATGTTATTTCTGGCGGTAATTTCCATGCGGAACCGGTGGCCTTTGCTGCCGATACTCTGGCGCTGGCAATCTGTGAAATTGCGTCGATTTCTGAACGCCGACTTTCGATTATGGTTGATCCGAAAATGAGCGACCTTCCAGCATTTTTGGTAAAAAACAGCGGGGTTAATTCCGGCTTTATGATTGCCCAGGTCTCGGCGGCGGCATTGGTTAGTGAAAACAAATCACGCGCTCACCCTTCCAGTGTCGACAGTATCCCCACGTCCGCCAATCAGGAAGATCATGTCAGTATGGCAACATACGGCGCACGGCGCCTTACCGCGTTGTGCTTTAATAGTGCGACAGTTATTGCAATCGAACTACTGGCGGCGACCCAAGGCATTGATTTTCGCGCTCCCAATAAAACTTCGCAAAAACTTGGCGCCTATCACACGCTTATTAGAGAGAATGTCCCCCATTATACAGTAGACCGATTTTTTGCCCCGGATATTGATCGGGCAACACAAATGGTGCTGGCAGGTGATTTCAGCGAGCATGTCATGAAAATATTACCGAGCGGGAATATGTAATGGACGCATTTCATTTTCACCGCGGCGAAGGGCCGCTGCTTGTCAGCATGCCCCATGTGGGCCTTGAAATACCGTATGAGATAAAAGCGAACATGACCGCGGCGGCATTATCGCTCATCGATACCGACTGGTATATCGACCGTCTTTATGATTTTCTCGCCGATATGGATGTCTCGATCATTAGCGCAAAATACAGCCGCTATGTTATTGACCTTAACCGCGGTACTGACGGTATAAGCCTATATCCAGGCAAGACGGTGACCGAACTTTGTCCGATCACCACATTTGATGGTGCACCACTTTATAAAGGCGGACACAAGCCGGATACAGAGGAACGCACCGAAAAATACTGGCAACCCTACCACGACAGAATTGCCGCTGAACTCAAACGGATCAAAGAAACGCACGGTCGCGCCATGCTATGGGATGCCCATTCCATAAAAAGCCACGTACCAGAATTTTTTGATGGCCGCTTGCCGGATCTTAATCTGGGTACCGGAAACGGTATTTCGGCGGGCCATGACCGTGTTGAAAAGCTTGACGCAATCATTTCACGCTCCGCCTATAGCTCGGCTCTCAATGGACGCTTTAAAGGCGGCTATATAACCCGTCACTACGGCGACCCCAAGAACAACATTCACGCAGTCCAACTTGAAATTTCCCAAATAACCTACATGGACGAAGCCCCCCACATCAAATTCCAAGAAGCCCGCGCAAACCAGCTACGCCCGCTTTTAAGAACGCTTATTGAGACAATGATTGAGTAAATATTCTATTTCCGAACGTCCGCT
>CAXBLS010000286.1:0-2562 GCA_963976585.1 uncultured Kordiimonadaceae bacterium | reverse complement strand
TCGCGGTGGCGACATTTAACGCGTCCGGCGGTGCATTTGTGCAAAAAACCAATTATGCCATCACCGTCGATTTCTTTTATATTATCGCCTGCGGCGCCGTGATGATCGCCTGTCAGGGACTTTTGTAACGGACCTTAATCAATTAACTTGGGACTGCCGACGCCCCCTTATTCAAAAGTGGTCGTCGTCTGGGTCAAGGTCGCGACCCCGTCCTTAATCACAACTTTAAAAAGCTGCTCATAATCCGTCTCCGCCAGCTTCGGTTGCGTCGTGCCGGATAATAACGACGCCAGATCAGGTGTGCTTGAACTATGGGCAACAATTAAAAACGTCCCGTCCATGGCTTTCAGCTGATCGGCAAAACCCGCAAGGTCATCAGTGGAAAAAAGCTGAACCGCAAGCCCCCGGTCCGCCGCCGTCGGCGTCGCCGTCATCACTGTGCGGTACGTTTCCGTGGAATAAACCGCCTTGATCGGCTCATTTTTAAGCATCGAAACAATATGCGCCGCCCGCTTCACACCCTTCTGGGTCAACACCGGATTATCACCCCCAGAAAGATCAGTGGCCTGCTTTTCCGCATGGCGAACAACATAATATGTCCCATCCGCAAACGCCGGTACCGCAAAACAAACAACAGCCAAAATAACAACAAAAATTTTCTTCATAACAAACGTCCTCAATTTTTTTATATAATCTCACCATATAGGCCCAACGAAACCAAAACAACCCCCGAGAGTTATGATCCAACCAAGGCGCGTACACCACCGTCTAAATGGATAAACCTCCATAAGTCGGCCCGGCATCCCAGCCGCACCACCTTGAAGGTGCCGTCAGCCTAAGCGCAAGCGCCGGCGCCTGAGGCCAAACCAAAAAAACCTAAGTTCTCAGGACGAATAATCGTTGCTACGAGATAGTTGTACGCTAATAAGTATACTGTCCACCGAATCCCTCGATTGCCCTTGATTGCTGATTACACCGCGACTATAGAATCCTTTGAATATTAAACATGCTATGCTACCATTGATTGATAATCATTCTAGATATAGTTGGTTCTTATGGTGATAAGAAAGCTATACTAAATTTGCGGTTGGTGAAAAATATAAGTCTGTAAGCCTAAAATAGGAATTGATTAATGGAACTGTTTACATCTTTGCTAACAAAAATTCCAAATGTTGTTTGGAGTGCTGTTATCGCATCACTGCTAACGTTTCTTGGTGTATTGTGGACAAATAAAGGGAGCGCGAAAAGGCAGAAGTTTCGATTAGATCATGAAATGCAAAAGTTTCAGTCAGAGCAAAAATTATCTTTAAAAAAAGCTGTATTCCTAGAGGTCGCCAGCTCTTTCGCAAAAGCTTTAGGAGTTATTCCCAAGTTGGTTAATCTAGATTACACGGAAAAAGAAATTACAGAACTAATGGATGATCATGCTTCTAGTGTTGCTAAATCTTATTTAGTGGCGAATGAAAGGACTATTGTTGAAATTTTAAAATATTCAACTGAACTATCGCAAGTATTCATGAATCTTATAAAACCAAGAGCAGTTTTGTTAGACCACAAGAAAGCAATTGAAATTTATCAGCATACGATTGATCAAGCCAACGCAGAAAAAAATAGATTAGTTTCAATTAGGCAAGAAATTGACCTTCAAGGGAAATCCAATTCAGGGTTAATTGATTCTTTGAGCAAAAGTTATGAATTTCAACAAAATATTGCAGAGAAAAACTCTAATAGTAAAAAAGAGCAAGAAACAATCCTAAAATCATTAACTATCGATTTTCTTAAAATCTGCATTTCAGAGTATTCTCGCTTGCTATCCTTATTGCCACCCATGACAATTGCTATAAGAAAAGAGCTAGAAAATGATGGAGAAAGCGAATTATTTATCAGTGCCATCAATGAATCTGTGAAAAGAATGGAGGCATCTTTTGAAGAATTGTTATCGTGACTATATTAAGAGCTAGAAGCCCATTTAATTGAAATGGTGCTCATGGCAATTATGATCAAAGGAGTCAGAGTAATCTATGATCTATTACGGTGTTGATCAATGGGGTCAGATACACTTAATTTTCCGCTCTGCGGAAATAAACACCCTGAGAACTAAGGTTTTTTAGTTGGGCCTCAGGCGCCGGCGCTTACGCTTAGGCTAACGGCACCCTCCCGGCGGTGCGGGTTGCTAGTCAGGGCCGATTTACGGGCGTCTTTCCAGTTCAATATTGAAGTCTGCGCCTGGGTTGGATCATAATTGGATAGACCTGTGAAGATGTCATGACAGCATACTTTCCCCGCTAATCTCCTACCCAACATTCTCCATAGCCCGCTCCATATCGGCAATCAGGTCCTCAATATTCTCAATCCCCACAGAGAGCCGAATAATACTATCCGTGATCCCCGCCTTGGCCCGCTCCTCTGCTGGGGTCGCGCTGTGGGTCATGCTGGCGGGGTGCTGGATCAGGCTGTCTACATTGCCAAGACTAACCGCCAGCGTCGGGATCGTCACCGAATTGGCAAAGGCTTTGCCATTTTCGGCGCCGCCATTCTCACCGTCGATCAGCTCAAAACTAA
>CAXBLS010000285.1:0-2566 GCA_963976585.1 uncultured Kordiimonadaceae bacterium | reverse complement strand
GCAGCGAGGCCAATGGCAAGGCCAAGAATGTTGATAATGCTAAATAGTTTATGGCGCAGAATATTGCGCCAGGCTGTGGTTAGATAATTCCCCAGTAACATACTTAATTCCCCAATAAGATATGTTTCAATTTATTTTATATTTTGTGAGCGGATGATTAAGCAAATTCAATGTGGCGGAATTGGGGCGAAAATGGGGCAAGTTAAATATTAGAGCGGCACAGTATCCAGATACTCGGGAATAGAGGTTTTCCAACCGAATTCGTCGCGGATTTTTTTCTGCAAGGCTTTGGCAGCACGTAGGTCGCCGTGGGTGATGAAGGTGTGGAGTGGCGGCTTTTTGAAGTTTGCCAACCATTCCAGGATTTCCGCATAATCGGCATGAGCGGAGATGTTATCGAGACTTTCGACATTTGCGCGTAACGAGTACATATGGCCATGTATTTTGATCATTTTCTGACCCTCAATCATCGCTTCGCCGCGGGTCCCACCTGCTTGAAACCCGGTAAACAAGATGGTGTTTTTGGGATCGCCCATCAGGTTTTTGAGATGATGGAGGACCCGGCCACCGGTGGCCATGCCGCTTGCGGAAATAATCACTTTGGGCATAACGTTGGCACCAAGTGCTTTGCTGTCTTCGACGGTGCGGGTGTAGACGGCGCTGTTGCAGACTTCACCACAAAAACTGGGCGTTAGACTATGTTCATTTTCATGTTTGCAGAGCAGGTTTGTCGCGTTGGTGGCCATGGGGCTATCGACATAGACCGGGATGTTCGGGATCCTGCCGGATTTTTTAAGGCCGTGAATATAGTAAATTATACTTTGTGCACGACCAACGGCGAATGTGGGAATTAAAATAGTACCCCCTTTGGCAGCCGCGGAATTTATCACTTGAGCCAACTCCGTTGCCGGGTCCGTCTTGCCGTGCAGGCGGTCACCGTACGTGCTTTCGATTAGTAGATAATCGCCGTGGGTAAGCTTGACGGGTGCTTTCATGATTGGATCATCTGGGCGACCTAGGTCCCCGGAAAAGACAATACTTTTGCCGCCGGCATTTATTGTAATAAAGGCCGAGCCAAGAATATGGCCAGAGCGGCTCAGGGTAAAATGAAAATCATCACCCAGATAATGCGGCTCGCCGAAATCAACGACTTTGAAGTGTTCCAGTGACGTTACGGCGTCATCGCGCGTATAGAGGGCGAGGGCGGGAGAATGGCGGGTATAGCCGTAACGATTGGCGCGGCGTGCGTCTTCTTCGTGGATATGGCCGCTGTCGGGCAGGAGAATTTTACACAGGTCAAAGGTTGCGGAACTTGCATAGACTGTGCCTTTGAAGCCATCACGGACCAAAAGCGGAATATAGCCAGAATGATCAATATGGGCGTGGGTCAGGATCACAGCGTCAATTTCGGCCGGATTAACGGGCAGTGGGGCCCAGTTTCTAAGACGCAGTTCCTTAAAGCCCTGGAAAAGGCCACAATCAATGAGAATTTTCTTAGTTCTATATTCGAAGAGATACTTTGAGCCAGTTACGGTCTGTGTAGCCCCGAGGAATGTCAGCTGCATTATTACCTGCTTTATTGTTATTTATTGTCAGGATCATATCAGCAAAAGCGATAGTGTAAACTTGATAGGGGTCAAAAATCGTATAATTGTTTGTGCGTAGCTTGCAAGGGAGTAAGTTTCGCAAGGTATGATGACGTTTTGTAAATTAAATTAGATACGGGTTTGAGTATCTATATATTTCTAGGAGAATATAATAAAAACAAAACAACTTGTAATAGTGATGGTTATCTTTACGATGTAAGTTCAGTTTTTTAAAGTAAACATTTCAAAATGGGGAAATCATGAAAAAAATTATCATTTCAAGCCTCGTGCTGAGCCTTTCGGCGTGCGCGAGTAATCCAGACAAACTTGGCTCTTCTTACGTCTCACCACTCAAATACGCGGACTATACCTGTCCACAGGTCGCTGCAGAACAGGAAAATGTCAGTGGGCGTACAATTGAGCTATACAACCGGCTGAAAAAGGAAAGAAATGCCGATAATTGGCAAATGGGCATAGGTTTATTGGTACTCTGGCCAACATTGTTTTTCCTTGAAGGTGGTGATGGCGTTGAAGCAGCGGAATATTCACGTCTTAAAGGTGAATATGAGGCACTTCGCCAAACCAACGTTCAAAAATCTTGCGATATTAGCTTTATGGCGTCCACCGACGAGCTGATAAAAATGGAAGACCAAAAAGAAGAACAGTTGAAAGAAGCGTCGAAAGTAGCAACAAAAGCATCCCTAGCTGCAATAAAAGTCGCTGACCGTGCAGACAGAGATGCAAACAGAGCGGAACGTAAGGCTAAAGATGCCTCTGAAGATGCAGAAACCGCTGTTATAAAAGCTGAAGCTGCAGCAACAGCATCCTCCGAAAAAGGTTCAAAACGGGCCGCTAGCCGTGCTGAAAATGCGGCTGAGGATGCCGCAGAAGCGCAGCAGGAAGCCAAGGAAGCGCAGCAGAAAGCAAGTGAAGCAAGATCCTTGGCAGGCGAAGCCGCCACTTCCGCCGCTACCGCAGCC
>CAXBLS010000284.1:0-2648 GCA_963976585.1 uncultured Kordiimonadaceae bacterium | reverse complement strand
TTTTTTTATAGATTAAGTAAAGTAGCACAAGAAATTACGACGTCCATAAAATAATAATGTGTAATGGCTTTTGTTAGCGATCCCGGCGCGCACGCCTTATTTTCGGCACAATTGATTTCTAACGTTTTCCTAAGGGTTCAAAACAAGTCAATTGGGGCAATTAGAGACCATCCATTTCAGTAACCCACACAATTAAAAATTTAACTCTTATTTATTCCTGAGGGGGGCTTTGGATGATTGAATTATCAGTAAACGGCAATCTATACTCATTTGACGGTGACGAGGATATGCCACTTTTATGGTTTATCCGCGAAAACACAGAACTCACCGGAACTAAGTATGCGTGTGGTATTGGTCAGTGTGGTGCCTGCACCGTGCATATGGATGGTGAGGCAGTGCGGAGCTGCAGCATTCCTATGGCCGAAGCGGCAGGTGCTGACGTTAAAACCATCGAAAGTCTATCCGAAGGCGAGAAGCTCCATTTTGTCCAACGCGCCTGGATCCATGAAGATGTGCCACAATGTGGATACTGTCAAACTGGTCAAATTATGGCGACGGTCAAGTTCCTCGAAGATCATCCAAGCCCAAGCGACGAAGACATAGACAAATATCATACCAATATTTGCCGCTGCGGGTCCTATGATGACATGCGGCGCGCCATCCACCGTGCAGCCAAGCTTCAAAAAGAAGGAGCACCCTCATGAATATTTCGAAAAGGTCGTTTTTAAAAACCACACTAACAGCTACTGGATCTCTTATGGTTTACGCAACCACTGGTCCCTTAAGTTTCGCCGATGAACAAAAGGCGAACCCCATGCCGTTCATTGAGATGGCCGCCAATGGTGATATTACGTTTATCAGTAGCCGTACCGATATGGGACAAGGTTCTGTTACGTCGCTCGCACAAATATTATTGGACGAGATGGACGCCGATTGGCAAAAATTGGTCTCTGTTAAAGAAACCGAAGTTTTTAAATCAGAAGTATATGGTGGTGATGATCTGGTTACGGTCGGTGCCGCGAGCACTTTTATTGGCTGGACGACCCACAGAGAGGCAGGCGCTTCCTTACGCGAAGGGTTTAAGCTCGCCGCCGCAGGCCGCTGGCAGGTAGACCATAAAAGACTTACGACCGAAAAAAGCAGAGTCACCGATCCGGCAACCGGAAAAGAATTTCACTACCATGAGCTTTACGAAGCTCTATCAACACTTTATCTACCAGAAGTACCAGAGTATAAAACCCGATATCAGTCGAACTTGGTCGGAAAGCCTCTCGCACAACTTAGATCAAACGAGCGTGTTACTGGAGCAGCACAATACGGAATTGATATTAATTTCCCCAACATTAAAATTGCGATGATTGAACGATGTCCGACGTTTGGTGGACGTGTTAAGTCATTTGATAAAGATGAGGCCATGGCAATAAAAGGCGTTGTTGCTGTACTTGAAGTAAGCAACGGGATAGCGGTTGTTGCTGATGGCTTTTGGGCAGTCAGCAAAGCGCGGCAGGCTCTTAAAATTGAGTGGGATCATGGTGATCTTAAAAATACATCCTCCGAAATTTTGTCCGCACAGTTAAAAGTAAATTTGAGCGAGCCAATGTTAAAGGAAACCGTCCTTGGAGACGCCGAAAAAGAATTGTCTGCAGATGGTGGAAAAATATTATCTGGGCACTTTAGTTTCCCCTTCGTTGCCCACGCCACAATGGAGCCTATGAATACAACCGCGTGGGTCACCGATGATAAATGTGAAATTTGGTCGCCGACACAAAGCAAGATTCTCGCCCATAAGGAAGTGGCAAAATTGTTAAAAAGACCGGAAGAAGACATAACCTTTCACCGAACTCTATGCGGCGGCGGATTTGGCCGGCGAGCGCAGGAAGACTTTGTTCTAGAGGCCGTAGAGGTTTCACAGAAAACAGGCCACCCCGTCAAGCTTATCTGGACACGCGAGGATGATATCAAACATGATTATTTCAGATCTATGAGCGAAATGCATATCGAAGGGAAAATGGGTGATACGGGCAAGCTTGTAGCATGGAACAGTAAACTTAGTTTCATAGATACAAGTCCATATCATTTTTCCCCATCTAATCGCGGCACAGATCGTGGCCTATTTATCGGCAGTGCAGGTATTGAGCCGGCCTATAAAATCCCTAATCGCCATTTGGGGTTTAATGTCCTTAAAGTACCGATCACTGTGGGAATTCTGCGGGGTATATCTCACGGATATACCAATTTCTCAATTGAAGTGATGATCGACCGATTGGCCAAGAATAGTGGACGGGATCCGCTCCAACTACGCGCCGAACTCCTTAGCGAAAATGAGCGCGCCCACACGGTCATATCGGAACTGCAAAAAATTGATACCGAAAGCCCTGTAGCCGACGGCATGGCAAGAGGCTTTGCATTCGCATATGAAGGAGAGCCGGGCATTAAGTACCAGTATTACAGTGCCCATATGGCAGATGTCAGGAGATTAGAAGATGGTACGATCAAGGTTCATAAAATTTGGGTCGTGGGCGATCATGGCAGGGTGATAAATCCAAGAAGCTTTAAAAGACAGATTCATAGCTCAATCTTTTTTGCCCTGTCAATGATGAGAAGCGGCGAAATCACCATCAAAGATGGTCAGATTGAACAAGGGAATT
>CAXBLS010000283.1:0-2672 GCA_963976585.1 uncultured Kordiimonadaceae bacterium | reverse complement strand
AAATATGTGCTGTGCATCAGGCTTGCTTATGTCGGATAAAGCCCCAACTACCTGTGTTTCTTCACCGCGCATAATGTCTGGTGCTGAGCTAGCACCATCCAGCGATGCTCCAGTAACAAAATAAATATCATGTCCGCTTGAAAGATTGATGGTGGCAAGCGCATCTGCAAAACCATCGATTTCGGCGGGCAAATTCAAATAGGGCGTTTCCAGCCAACCATTTTTGCTGGTTATCATGCCGGAAGCCAAAATGGGTAAATCTCGATATTTCAGTAACCAACTTTCAATATTCCTATTGAGCAGGCCTTCAAATTCATGATTTTTTACCGACAATATTCCGTCGCTAGAAGTTACTGTGTCAAGAATAGCTCCCTCTACGTCCATCAAGTATGCTCGAAAAGAGCTCGTTCCCCAGTCAATGCCAATAAGTGCTGCTTTTTTTTCTTCCTGCATTGTTTAAGCCACTATTCCTTTGTACGCCATTGACGCAACACTGAGGTGATCAATGAAAGTATCGCTAATACCAAAAAGACTGCCGTAATTGGTCTGGTAATAACATCCATTACCGAATTATCGGCGCACAAAAATTGTTGGCAGAAGAATGCTTTTATTAATGGTAATGGTTTTAGTGAATAGCCGGATACCCAGAAGACCAACAATCAACATAGCAATATTTGCCACCAGCATTGATGAGAATACGGAATAAACGGTGCCCAAATCTTCCACATAAAGCATCGGTCCCGGCTGGATACCCTGAATGACAAATGCCCCGAGCAAGATCGCTGTTACTGCATCACCCGGCACACCAAGCGAAAGCATGGGGATCATAGCACCACCCGAACAGGCATTATTAGCACTTTCCGCTGCGGCTACCCCTTCGATAGCGCCATCGCCGAACTTTTCTGGCCTTTTAGATCGTCGCTTTGCTTCACTATATCCAACAAAGGCCGCAATATCGCTGCCTGCGCCGGGAATGGAGCCGATAAAGGTTCCCATGACACTTGATTTGACCATGTCTTTCCAGGACTTTTTAATATCCGAAAGTGATGGAAGTAGGCGCGTAATTTTACTCACTACTTTTTTCGTACTATCAAGGTTTTCAACACCTTTAAATACTTCCGCGAAGGCAAACAAGCCAATCAAGGTTGGGATAAATGCGGGCCCCTCAAACAGGTTCATTGATCCGAAAGTAAAGCGCGGATACCCGGATACCGGGTCCATACCGATTGTGGATATAAGAAGGCCAAATAAACCTACCATTAGACCCTTCAAAATTGATTTTCCGGACACAGAAATGATGATCGATAATCCAAATATGGCCAATCCAAAATATTCTGCAGCACTAAACTCAAGAGCCATTTTTGATATTTGTGGAGAAAGAAATATCATGATGAGTGCACCAGTAAAGCCGCCAACGAATGATGCAAATACGGACATGCTTAGAGCGCGCCCCGCCATGCCTTTTTTGGTTAGAGGATATCCATCCAGCAAAGTCGCAGCAGCAGCAGGGGTGCCGGGTGTGCTGATTAGGATGGCGGATATCGACCCGCCGTAAATTGATCCGCTGAAGATACCAAGTAGCATGCCGATGGACTCGTTAAAGGGTAGTCCAAATGTAAATGGTACTAACAGTGCAACCCCCATGGTGGCTGTGAGGCCAGGGAGCGAGCCAATCAGGATGCCCCCAGCGACCCCAAGGAAAATCATCATTAAAGTCTTCCACTGAAGAACACCAAGGAATGATGCTGAAAAGAGTTCAATATCCATAGATCGTCCCCATCGGCAATAGAATGTTTAGAAACTGACTGAAGATGATAAATACGCCCGCGGTTATAGCGCCGGATATTGCAATCATTTTGACGAATGCACGTTCCTTCATCAAAAACATCATAAAAATCAAAAATGTGAGCGTACATATAATAAAGCCAAGAAGATCGAGCGCATAGCAGTAAATGACCGTTGCGATGAGCGCGACGATAGCTCTTTGTGTTGATCTTGCCATGATGTTAAATGGCTGCGCCTGTTCCTGGCTTTTACCAAGAAATGCACTGACAATTAGAATAGCTCCCGAAAGTCCAAGCCCGTAAGCAAGAATAGATGGAAAAAAATCAGCGCCAATTTCACCAGGCACAGGCTCAGGAAATTCGCCAAGCTGGTCAAATGTAAAAGCAGCTATGGCGATCGTAATAATACCAAATATTATGTTAGCCAGCTTCATTTTCCCTCACCCTTAATCCGTTTTATCGCGCTAAACCTAAATCCTTCATGGTCTGCTCGACGTCCTTGGAAGAAACGGATAATTCCTTTTCCCAGTCTTTGTGTCCCATGTATGAAAGCCCCAGCCCCATATCAGCAGCAAATTTTTTAAATTCTTCTGTTTCCATACCTTTCTTAAATGCTTCATGCAGTGCATCTCTCGCTTCGGCTGGGCTTGATTTGGGTAGTCCTAATCCGCGCCAAGTGCCGAATGCCACATCATATCCGGCTTCTTTCACGGTTGGGACATCTTCAAATCCGGGAAGACGCTCCTCGCTCATGATACCCAGTATTTTAAGAGCACCTCCTTCAACCTGACTTCTCACTTCTGCCGGACTAACGGAAACAGCTTGAATATGTTTGCCCACGAGTGCTGTGACAGCGGGTGCCGCACCGTTATAAGGAACGTAAGATAA
>CAXBLS010000282.1:0-2710 GCA_963976585.1 uncultured Kordiimonadaceae bacterium | reverse complement strand
TCAAATTGATGTGCTGCGCACCTTGATATCGCCCTATTTCGAGACAGACCCTTTGTATAAGGCCGCTGAGTTTTTCATTTGCTATTGTCGCTCAGACACAGTTAGCTGAATCTATTGGCTTACAGCCGAAATATAGATCTTGAATTCAACAATAATTTTAGGGGCTGTACCGGTTAACTATCCCATATGCTGTTTATCCCATTGCCTTAGTTGTTTTAATTGTGTTTTTGGATCAGGTTTATTAAATCGCCATTCGCACTCTTTTTAAAATAGCGGAAATTACTTGACAGGAATACCATTAAATTTCCGCATGTGCCTTTTGGCCTGGTTCCAGAAATTCTCGATTCCGTTGATGTGATTGTGCTTGTTTGCAAATAATTTTGAATGGTTAATCCTATAGTGCTTAAACTCGGAAAGATCCAGCACATTGTAGCCGCGCCAGCAATCAGAATAGACGATGCTGTCAGGCTGTATTTTATCTCGAATGATTGGAAGCAAGGTCTTGCTGGCAGCATCTCGAATGATTGTTTGTAAACCCTTCCGCCGCGTTTGAGAATTCCGAAGACGGGAACTTTTCCGACTGCGCAACGGCCGAGTTTGCCTTTGCGTATGCCACCGAAACAGCTTTCATTGACTTCAAATTCACTAGAAAGTAAAGTCTCGTTTTCTGCATCAGGCGTAATGACTTCTCGAAGGCGGCGATAAAAATAAGCCGCTAAACAGTTAACGCCAACCAGATTTGCGGCGCAACGAGCCGTTGTCCCGGCAACAAAATTCTCCATTAAACGCGCTTGTTTCTCTTTACTTAATCTACTTTTTCGCATGCCATATCATTAACTTTATTCAGTTAACTAGTACAGCACCTTGATTTTTTTTTGCAATCCCAACACAGCAAAACTGAAATATTACAACTCTAATGTCAGCTGAACCATAACATAACTAAAAAAAATGCCCCCAACCAAAATACCCACGGCATAATAACGAAACTGTTTGGCAAGTTTTTTCTGGCTGTGTGTCGAAATAATAAAGGGAAATTGTTTATTGGGCATCTGACTCAGCATGTGCTTAGTAAGTGCTTTGGCTAAGTTACTGCGGCGTTTATCTGCTTCCTGACTGGCCGCATCACGTACATTCTCCCACTCTTGCATATCTATTTCACCGTTACCATCTTGATCAAAACGGTGTAATACCTGGTCATAATTTTGTTTCCACTCCCGAATCACGGCTCCAATCATTTTCTGGGTATTAGGAATATGCCGCCCACCACCTAGGCTGTGAAAGTAACCCAGCGCATAGATTACATCATGAATGTAAATAAATTTTTCAATGTAGCGATATCGACGTTTAGCTAGCACTCGGAACAAACCATGTCCCTCATCCTTCGGTTGCATTGGATTTTCACTGTCACCATACCAAGTGCGTGAATGCTCGGTCATAACCTCAGCGCCTTGTGGATCGATGATGCAAACCCCTGTTCTATCATCTATTTGGAACCACTGATCACTGGTACCCCGATTGATTGTATGCCAATGTCCGCGTTTACCAGAGCTGCTATAACGTTGCACCTTGTAATCAAACCATACACAAGGAGTTCCAGATAGTGGCGCCATCAATTCTCCTGCTTCACCAGTGGATACAGCACCCACTAGCTCTACATAACCTTGCGCAGCAGAACGAATTCTAGAGGTAGGTGCATCTTCAATCAGACGCGCCCGTTTGAGATAATAAAACACCAAGAAAAAACAAGCTAATGCCATCACACAGGCGGCCAGCAAAAAGAATATAGCTTCATTGCTACTCAGTGTAGCCAACCACTGACCCACAATCATTTGAATAACGTTTTCATATCCACATCGGCTTTTTCTCCTTCAGAGAATTCCAAAAAGTCAGAAGCTTTAAACCCCATATTGCGTGCAACCAAAACATCTGGAAACTGCTCAATACGAATATTATTGATATTGACTGAGTCATTATAGAATTCGCGCCGATCCGCGATATCATGTTCTAATCCCGTAATACGCGCTTGCAGATGCTGGAAAGATTCATTTGCTTTAAGTTCCGGATAAGCCTCTGCCAATGCAAACAAATCTCCTAAACCTATACGTAACTGGGTTTCCGCTGCTCCCAGTGCCTTAATATTCGAGTTTTTTTGGGCTGAGGCAACTGCAGAACGTGCTTGGATGATTGCTTCCAAAGTATCTTTCTCATAAAGCATATATTGTTTACAAGTTTCAACAAGCTTCGGTAATTCATCATGACGCTGCTTCAACAACACATCTATATTAGCCCAGGCTTTGGACACATTATGTTTTAGCTTGACTAGGTTATTGTAAATAATAATCAAATATACAATAACCATACACAAGACTGCAGCAGCAATCAGCATTAAAATTTCCATATTGATAAACCTCTGAGTAATTCTTGAGACAAGCTCAAAGCATAAGGATGGATAGATAATTTATAGTGTAGGATAAAGCAATGCCATCCACATTCCCGAATAGCACCCTATTTCCGGGATATTTACCGTCGAACACTCCACAAAGCACCTAAGATTACTCATCAAAAATAAATTTTAAATGTTGTCGTTCCTGGGTTCTGATATATTCGAAATTCTTCACTGCCACGTAAAGCTATTAAGTATCGTTTCTCAAGGTATCTGAAGTGGTACCGCAAAACTGGACAAGTTGTTAAGCTCTGATATGTGAAAAAT
>CAXBLS010000281.1:0-2722 GCA_963976585.1 uncultured Kordiimonadaceae bacterium | reverse complement strand
GAACCACATCAGGTAAATATTTTCTAATTCTGAGTGTCTGCTTGCGACCCAAAGCGGACGTTCACGAAACAACTAAATATTAGCTTTAATTTATGCAGGCTACTTAATTAGTCCGCTATTATATTTTTACAGTGATTGATAAAATTTATCTGCATAGGTTCCATCTCATGCACCGTGTTTGTTATCAGTACAATTGCAGTAGGATCAATATTATCCTCTATATCAAGGCAGACAATTTCATTACCGTCATAACTTGTCGATGATGGAGGTTTCATTGATAATATTGAAAAACCCATTCCATTGCCGACTGCTGTACGCACAGCTTCCATCGACGTAGATCGGTAGGACACCTTTGGCCGAATGCCTACATCTAAAAACAATTTACCGAAATACTCAGTGCTTCCTGGAGCATCGAACAAAACATAATTCTCATCTGCCAAATCTTTCAACGATACACTTCGGTTTTTAGTCAGTTTGTGATTTTTAGGCAATACAGCATATGGCTTTACTTCTGTAATCGGAAATTGCGATACCGCATATTGGCTTAAACCTAAGTCGTACAATATTGCCATATCCAATTCATTTGCTAATACTTGATGCACAATATCATCCTGCAACAACTCAAAAACCTGTAATTCAACCCTTGGATATTTCATTCCATATTCTTTAATAATTTTAGGAATGTAAAATGGTGCGATAGATTGAAAACATCCCAATCGAATTGTTCCTTGAATATCAAGCCCAATAGCTTCGATAGCACCCATGGTAACTTCTGACTGATTAATTAGTTTCTGAATTTCCAGTCGAACTGATCGACCTTTAGACGTAAGCTCAAACCCCTTTGCATGATGCCGCAGAAATAATTGATACCCGCATAATTCTTCAAGCTTATCCATTGCTTGAGCGATAGCGGGTTGGGTAATATTAATCTCACGGGCCGCTTGTGCCATACCGCCATATCTGGAAACAGCCTCAAAATACCTGCATTGTTTCAAAGTAAATTTAACCATATTTTTCTATTCTTTTAAGCAAAATAAAAAAGATTTAACTATCTTAATAACACATCTATTGTAATGCAATCTATTAAATTTATGGAGAGCGCTATGAGACTGGAAGAAGTTATTGATCATAATAAATATCAAATTTCGAACCCAACCTTCAGGGAAGATAGTCGGAATTGCTTTGAAAGGGATGGAGTATTAATCCTTCCTGGGTTCGTATCGAACAAGGCAATTGAAGCTATCCGAGCCGAAGGTTTGCACAATCAAAGTAAAGCTTACTATTGTAGAGAGCGACATAACCCATATCTAATGCCCACTGATCCTGAATACACCTCTGAGCATCCACGAAATAAACAAGTTGTCTCATCAAAAGGCTGTATAGCTGATGACCAGATACCAGAAAACTCCGCATTGAGAACGTTATATAATGCGCAAGTCTTTAAAGATTATCTTAGCTACGTTCTTGAAGAAGAATTTTTATATCCTTATGCCGATGAAGTATCTCCGATTAATCTCCATTATGCAAAAACTGGCCAAGAGCTGGGCTGGCATTACGATAACTCATCTTTTGCTATTACTCTTATGATCCAACCCGCTGAAGAAGGGGGTGTTTTTGAGTATGTACGCAACACGAGAGACGCGGATAAAGGTGACATGAACTTTGAAGGCACAAAAGACGTAATCACTGGCAAAACTACGCCGATAAAGATTTCTCTTCCAGCAGGCGCACTCGTCATGTTTCGTGGTAGAAATGCAATTCATAGGGTTACACCCAATTTGGGAGACACTACACGAATGCTTGTGGTTTTAGCATATAATAACTCACCAGGTGTTGCAATTTCGCCAACAGCTAGAAAACTATTTTACGGAAGATAGTAAATAAATTCGATGTCTATTTGAATGTCCGCTTTGGGTCGAAAGCAGACACTCAGTTTTATAGAAAAACTTAGACCATTTGCCCTTACTTCCGAAATCTGGCATCATTGTTCGTCTATGGGGATTAAAATGAAATTCACAACAATCTTTATGTTATTCTTTGTAAGCTGTGCTAACGCGGCAGAAGTGCGTATTTCGCATTGCAAGGGCGCTTGCCCAACCGGTGCGCCCGATACGAATGATTTAATTGTCACACCTATATATGCGCTATCAAACAATCCTGAAACAAAGTTCGCCGATTGGGTGGCCTACCAGGTCACCAGGGCAACCATTGGAACCTCTGCCGACCACAATAGGTCATGGCGAGCAGATCCGCAGCTTGATGACGATGAGACACTGGAGCCAGACGATTACCAAGGTGCTAGCAATGCGCTTGGTACGGACAGAGGGCATCAAGCCCCCTTGGCAGCATTTTCAGGCACTGTGTTTTGGCGCATAACAAACTATTTGTCGAATATCACTCCTCAAAAGAAAGCGCTTAACCAGGGGCCGTGGATGCGTCTTGAGGCGCGGGTGAGGGATGCTGCTTATAGGTTGAATGGAGTTTATGTTGTGACGGGGCCGCTCTATGAAGCCGCCACCGAGTTCCTGCCGCTTGCTGATGAAACACACAAAGTACCGTCGGGATATTGGAAGATTATTGTGAAGAATAATGATGCGGTGGGATTTATTATGGAACAGAACGCTGAGCGCAATATGGAAGAGTGCGAGACTGTTACTCCCCTTCTGGATATTGAGCGCCGTTCTGGACTAACATTTTTCCCGAACCTAAACTTAAACGACGG
>CAXBLS010000280.1:0-2746 GCA_963976585.1 uncultured Kordiimonadaceae bacterium | reverse complement strand
CACTGCACGCTCAATTGAGAATTACAGTGATAACTTCAGAAACATCGGCAAAACGGACCTTGCCATCTGGAATGATCGTTACCGTCCACAATTGGTTGCTTATTGGAGAAGTTATCTACTGAGTGGTGGCAAGCTACATACAAGTATCGAAAAAACTAAAAATGGCACCTTGTTATCCCCAGGGGACATTTCCCTGAAAGGCGCCCGCTATCTTAATTTTGAGGCCAGAAGTAGAATTGACCTTCACTCGATAAATGGCGATAACTCAGGCAAACTAATGGCAAAATACGAGGAAATGTTAGCGTATTTGACCAAAAAGAATGCTGATATTTGTATGGTCACATTCCCCCTTTCAGCGGCATATTTGTTGGCATTTGACGAATATGCCACCCCTGAAGCCATAGCTAACAGAAAGGCTGTGCTTGAAAAGTTCCAGCTGCTAGCGCATCGTTATGGTGCCAGATACATTGATCATCAACGTGCCGTTACAGCGTCCAACTTGTTCAGAGATGTTGATCACTTAAATCGAGATGCCGCGCCAGCTTATTCAAGAAAGTTGTTCTCCGCCTGTTTTGATGGTCGTTAATATATCCTCTTAGATATTACATAGAAAAAATAAGGCCGCCCAATCCACTATCAGGTAGCTTCATCTGTGTTTGAAACTTCAATAGAATTTCTAAATATAGATAGCTTATGTGGTGTGTATTTTGGATGTATGACCAAGAGAAACCCGCGTTTAATAAATCACTATAAAAAGCTAGCTTGCTGTAACATAAACGCAATGCTACAGTCGCCGTTTTATCACGAGTATCTTATGACTAAGCAAGGAAAATTCAGCGAAACGACGGCGATGGCCATTGTTATCGCAAATATGATCGGAACTGGTATTTTCACCAGCCTTGGTTTTCAACTCGCAGATATAAGATCCGGTTTTGTCATCATGGCTTTATGGGTCATTGGCGGAATCATGTCGCTCTGCGGGGCTCTTTGTTATGCTGAGCTCGGCTCGAAACTGCCCCGTTCAGGTGGTGAGTATAACTTCCTCAGTGAAATATATCATCCCGGTGCTGGTTTTGTCTCGGGATGGATTTCAGCGACAGTAGGGTTTGCTGCACCAACGGCACTGGCGGCGATGACATTCGGTGAATATTTAAGTTCCGTTTTCCCGCAACTTAATCCTCTTTGGCTTGCAACTGTTCTGATTATCTCCATGACCGCCGTCCATTCAACAAGCCACAAAAACAGCGGTGGCCTACAGGACTTTTTCACCACTGGCAAAATTTTGTTGATCATTGGTTTCTCTGTTGCAGCGCTTCTGTCTGCAGATACCCTTCAAGATGTAAATTATGCGCCCCAAACGTCCGATCTTTCGCTTTTTACTGGCGGTGCTTTTGCGGTTTCACTCATTTATGTAGGTTACGCCTACACAGGTTGGAATGCCGCAACCTATCTTACCAGCGAACTTGAAGATCCCAAAAAATCACTGCCTCGCGTATTAATGGTCGGTACGGCGGCCGTGATGCTATGTTATCTACTACTCAATTATGTATTTCTTGCAACAGCCCCAATGGACGCAATGGCAGGGCGGCTTGAAATCGGTTACATCTCAGCCACTCATGCTTTTGGCGATATCGGTGGTAATGTTATGGGGATATCACTTTCGTTGCTTCTAATCTCCACCGTAAGCGCCATGCTGGTTGCCGCACCCCGTGTGTTGCAAGTGCTCGGTGAGGATTATTCATTATTTGAAATATTGGGAAAGAAAAATAGCCATGGCATTCCATCCATCGCAATATGGCTCCAGTCGATAATGGCTCTGATATTTCTTTGGTCGGCCACTTTTGAAAGCATTCTGCTGTTTTCGGGAGCGACGATGGCTATTAATTCACTGTTCGTCATTGTGGGTGTTTTCATCTTGCGCAGTCGGGATACAGAAGGCGAAAAAGAACACTTTAAAATTCCCTTTTATCCTATACCGCCAATTATATTTATTGCGATCACCCTTGTTACTCTGATTTATCTCACTATTCAAAACACCGAAGAAATAGCCTTTAGCATCGCTGTAATTATCACCGGTGCCTTTGGATATTGGCTAACCAAGAAACTATCCAAAAAAACAGATAAATAAAGCATGGCCCAACCTGTTTCCAGATTGGACCATGCTAAAATGATCTAAAGTTAGTTTAAACAGCGCGAATATTTTTAAGGAAGTCATCAACAACTGTCTGAATGCGAGTTGTATTGTTCGAAACATCCCCCGCGGCTTCATTAACATCCGTCGCAACTTTCTTAACCTCGCCTGCTCCCGAAGAAACGTCAACGATCACTCGTGTCACCTCTTGAGATCCAGCTGCGGCTTCCTGAACATTTCGTGATATTTCGGTGGTCGCAGCATCTTGCTCTTCAACGGCGGCAGCGATTGCGGTTGTTACTTCATTTGTCTTATTAATTGCGTCGCGAATGTCAACAACGGTAATACCAACTTGATTTGATGATTTTTGCACGGCTTCAATATGTGTTCCTATTTCATCCGTCGCTTGCGCTGTCTGATTTGCAAGAGCCTTGACCTCAGACGCCACAACCGCAAAACCTTTACCGGCCTCACCGGCACGTGCAGCTTCAATAGTCGCATTCAATGCCAAAAGATTGGTTTGTTCGGCAATATCATTGATCAGATTGACAACCTCAGCGATCATATTTGAGGTTTTCTCCATCTCTTCCACAACAGTCTGAGCGTTTTCCACTT
>CAXBLS010000279.1:0-2753 GCA_963976585.1 uncultured Kordiimonadaceae bacterium | reverse complement strand
AGCGATTTATAACAATCTGAACACACTTGTTGAACACGGTATCATTCGTAAAATAAAACCAACAGGTCATTCATCTTTATATGAAAACCGCGTTAGAGATAACCATCATCACCTCATTTGCAGACATTGTGACCTAATCATGGATACGAATTGTCTTGATTCTGCACCATGTCTGGAAACTTCTGAGAATCATGGTTTTGCGATTGATGAAGCAGAAATCATTTTCTGGGGTACTTGTCCCGCTTGTCAAAAAATCAACCCAAAAGAGACGGAGAAATAGAAATGAACGATATAAGTAAATGCCCCGTTATGCACGGTGGAAATACTGCGAGTGGTAAATCAAATATGGATTGGTGGCCGAACGCCCTGAATCTCGATATTTTACATCAGCACGATACCAAGACCAACCCAATGGGGAATGACTTTGATTATCGCAAAGAGGTTAAAAAACTCGACTTTAAGGCCCTTAAAAAAGATTTAACAGATCTCATGACTAACAATCAGGAATGGTGGCCTGCGGACTGGGGACATTATGGGGGGCTAATGATCCGGATGGCATGGCACGCAGCAGGTTCATATCGCCTTGCCGATGGTCGTGGTGGTGGCGGTACAGGCAATCAGCGTTTCGCACCCTTGAATTCATGGCCGGACAACGCAAATCTTGATAAAGCACGCCGCCTGCTCTGGCCGATCAAGAAGAAATACGGCAATAAAATCAGCTGGGCTGATCTCATTATTTTTGCTGGTAATGTAGCTTATGAATCTATGGGACTGAAAACTTTCGGGTTTGGATTTGGTCGTGAAGACATCTGGCATCCAGAGAAAGACACATATTGGGGCTCCGAAAAAGAATGGCTTGGAAAAGGTCGTTATGATGAAGAGGGTAGCGACAAACTGGAAAACCCGCTTGCAGCCGTGCAAATGGGGCTCATTTACGTTAATCCCGAAGGTGTTGATGGCAACCCTGATCCACTTAAAACCGCACAGGATGTACGCGTTACTTTTGCGCGGATGGCGATGGACGATGAAGAAACGGTGGCTCTGACCGCCGGTGGCCATACAGTTGGTAAATGTCACGGCAATGGTGATGCAGCGTTACTGGGCCCAGAACCAGAGGCAGCCGATGTTGAAGAGCAAGGTCTTGGCTGGATCAACCATACTAAACGGGGTGTTGGTCGTGATACGGTAACCAGCGGCCTCGAAGGTGCATGGACCACGCATCCGACACAGTGGGATAATGGTTATTTCCATTTATTACTTAGCTACGATTGGGAGTTAAAGAAAAGCCCCGCGGGTGCTTGGCAATGGGAACCCATCAACATTAAGGAAGAAGACAAACCTGTTGATGTTGAAGATCCCTCAATCCGCTACAATCCGATCATGACGGACGCCGATATGGCCATGAAGATGGATCCCGCTTACCTAAAAATCTCTAAGAAATTCCACAACGACCCTGAGTATTTCTCCGAAGTCTTTGCGCGGGCATGGTTCAAGCTGACGCACCGCGATATGGGGCCAAAAGCGCGCTATATTGGTCCAGAAGTACCTAAAGAAAACTTGATCTGGCAAGATTCGGTTCCGCTTGGCAATGCCGATTATGATGTTGCTGCTGTAAAGGCAAAGATCACGAGCAGTGGTTTGAGCATACAGGAAATGGTCTCTACCGCTTGGGACAGCGCCAGAACCTTCCGTGGTTCGGATATGCGCGGTGGCGCTAATGGTGGGCGTATCCGCCTTGCGCCTCAAAAAGACTGGGAAGGCAATGAGCCCAAGCGACTAGCTAAAGTGCTTTCAGTACTTGAGGGTATTGCATCTGATACAGGGGCAAGTATCGCGGATGTGATTGTGCTGGCCGGAAATATCGGCGTTGAAAAGGCCGCCAAGGAAGCAGGTTTTGATATTACCGTTCCCTTTGCTTCTGGCCGTGGTGATGCAAGCGATGAAATGACAGATGTAGAATCTTTTGAGCCGCTGGAGCCTCTCGCCGATGGGTACCGTAACTGGCTCAAAAAAGACTACGCCGTTAGCGCAGAAGAACTTATGCTTGATCGCACACAGCTGATAGGACTAAGTGCAAGTGAAATGACAGTGCTTATCGGTGGTATGCGTGTCATTGGCACAAATTACGGCGGCACCAAGCACGGTGTATTCACTAAACGCGAAGGCGCTTTGACGAATGACTTTTTTGTCAACCTAACGGACATGAACTATACATGGAAGCCAACCAGCAATGGCCTATACGAGATTATTGATCGTAAAACAGGTGATGTTAAATACACAGCAACCCGTGTTGACCTGGTATTTGGTTCCAATTCCATCCTGCGGTCATATGCTGAAGTCTACGCACAAGATGATAACAAAGAAAAATTTGTAAAAGACTTTGTTGCAGCATGGACGAAAGTCATGAACGCAGATCGCTTTGATCTGAAACCTTAGAAAAACTCATAAAGAAGCCGGAAAGCGCCTACTTTTCCGGCTTCTTCATTTATCCACAATCCGTCCAACAGCAAAGTTGAGAAACCTCATTCCTTTTTTCATCTTACGGACAATTCTATCAGGAAATGCAAAAGTGTATAACGGGCTTGTAAGTGTATTTTCGACTTTGTGGCTATATTTTACGATTAACAAACCATAACTAAACCTATGAAATCGTTGGCTGCACGCATTGGATTGATCGTCCTCGCTTCGTTGTGGTATTTACTCCGCTTTGCTTCGGCCGAACCTTGCAATTTATGCTAAGGCATAAAATTGCG
>CAXBLS010000278.1:0-2767 GCA_963976585.1 uncultured Kordiimonadaceae bacterium | reverse complement strand
TTCGCTTCCATACATGATTTTTCTGGACTATTGCTCAGCTCCACCAGTTCCCGAATATCACCGATGCTTAAACCAAGATCGCGGGAATGTTTGATAAAAGACAGCCGGTCAATGCCAGACTTCAGGTAGCGCCGCTGATTACCTTCTGAGCGCTCAGGTGCTTCTATAAGGCCCATTTGTTCATAGTAACGAATAGTTGGGATTTTTACGCCAGTGTGTCGCGAAAGTTCGCCTATGGAATACATCCTAAATCTCCCTAAATCTATAGTCACTAGAGAAATCATATACTACAGAATATTGCCTCAATCCACTCGCTAATCCATAACTATTTTAGTCAAGAGCGTCAGCCAGTAGCGTGATACTTACTGAGTGACGGAGCTTGTCGGCAATCTTAGTTTCCTCTGACAATGTAGTCTGCGAGCAAAGGCCGACAAAGTTTTGCGGCGGCTTGACGGAAAATATGGGGGGAAAGTTTAAAACAGCGTCCAAATAGGATGGTTTTAAATTCCATGACTTCCGCTCTTGGCACAAAGCAGACTGATCTTTAACTTTGAAGGTCCTGCAGGGTTTATGAAAACCCTTCATGATAATGGCCTCCTGCTCTTCTGCGCGAATCCAATCTTTTACCAATGAATGTGTTTCATTGCCGATTAGTAAGCCCCCTGCTTCTGAACGAGTTTCCAAACGAGCCGCTAGATTTACGGCACTGCCAATGATGGTATAGTCCATCCGCTCGTCACTTCCAAAATTTCCGACATTACATTAACCGGTATTGATGCCGACGCGGGTCTGAAAAGGTTGATCGATCAGGCCACGGTCTTGCCACCCTTGCTGGATATCTGTTAGACGATGTTGCATGACAATGGCCATATGAACACAAGCGGATGCACCCTCTTTCACACCCTTGCTTTTTGGATCTCTAGAATAAATGACCACAGCATCGCAGATAAATTTATCGATGGTGCCACCATGATCGAGCGCAATTTTCGATATTTCCGTCAAATATACATTCAGCAATGCAGTTAGTTCCTCGGATTGTCGCCTGATCGATGGGATGCCGTTGGCGCCATTATTTCCATTGCTGGAGCGTTAGTCATACTTTTGGCTCCTCGTTCTGTGTAATCAGAAGGGAATTTTTCCGCCATTCTGGGTATGTCTCTTAACAAACTCTTTTTGAGCCTGAACTAGCAAACTGCTCGTATATAATGTGTCAAAGGGAAGTACTTCAGGTCGACATGAATTCTATGGGAGTAAAATCGAAACCTATCGTTGCCAAGATTTTCGGCCAACGCCTTTAAATAACGATACGAAGCTATTATATCTGGACTATTCCGAAAGCGTTACCAAGCTGTGGCAATTTGCCCATTGACAAAAAAGCGGGAAGGCACCTTAATAAACGCATGAAATCTGTTTGTTCAAATATAGCTGCTTTACTGATTATGCTTATGATCGGTGGTCTCGTGGGATATACTCCAGCCGGAGCAACGACGCAGGACAGCATGTCTTTAGAGGTAACGGATTGTCAGGATTGCGGTGAAACTGGAAAAATGCAAAACACAGGTGCTGTATGTTCCAGTGTCTGCGTTGTTTCAGTATCGGTTGATAAGACTGCAATTAATACGACAACGTTACTTAATGCTAAAAAAACCCAATTTGAAATTCAGAATTCTCGCTTGCACGAACGCAGCGAATACCCTGAGCCTCACCCCCCCAAATATACATCCTAATTAATCGCTAGCCCAGCGTATTGGCCGCTGATGGCTGGTGCATGCTTGTCATAGCAATCTATAGCTAACCAAGCAGTTGCAATCCGTAAAAGACCTTTGAGTTTCTTTTGCGGCTGGATCAACGCCTTACGGATGTTTAACCTATGGATAATCAAAGAGTCCCGGCTTTTACGCGTCGAAGCGTAATTTCATCGACCGCAGCCGCCACAATTGGAGCAGTAATCCCGAACCTGTGGGTGCCAATTAGCAATGCCGCCTCCAACCCGAGGGTAAATCTTCATGCGGCACCAAGCCAAAGCAAGCTTGATTCTGATTTTGCAGAGCCCGCAACTCTATGGCGCTTTAATGGATCAGTCCCGGGACCTGAAATCCGTGTCCGCCAGGGAACGCAGTTACGGGTTACCGTAAATAACGGACTGGCGGAAGATACAACAGTCCATTGGCACGGCGTTCGCACCCCAAACGCTATGGATGGGGTTCCCTATTTAACTCAGAAACCAATCTCTCCGGGCAATCAGTTTGAATATGACTTCAATGCGGTTGATGCCGGAACGTACTGGTATCATCCGCACCAGCGAAGTTTTGAACAAGTGGGCCGTGGCTTGTATGGTGCCTTGATCGTCGAAGAGGAAAATCCGGTGCTAGTTGATCGTGATGTGACTTGGATGCTGGACGATTGGCGGTTGGAACAGACGGGAGAGGTCGAAGATGATTTCGGAAATTCCCATGACATGAGCCACAGTGGCCGAATTGGTAATTTTGTCACCATTAACGGCAAAAAACGGGGAACGTTTCCGGTCAGCAAGGGAGAACGCATACGCCTCAGGCTTATAAATGCCGCGAATGCACGTATTTTTTCGCTCGATTTTCAGGGGCATAAACCATCAATTATAGCACTGGATGGGCAACCCGTAACACCGCATCAACCAGAGAACGGAGTTGTCACCCTTGGCCCCGCAATGCGGGTGGACCTCATACTGGATATGACCGGAAATCCGGGTGAAAGCAACGAAGTCATTGATAGTTTTTACGATGGCCTT
>CAXBLS010000277.1:0-2775 GCA_963976585.1 uncultured Kordiimonadaceae bacterium | reverse complement strand
AACGTTCTTCAACGCGGCCAGTGTTTCTGGTTCGGATAATTCGATATCAACGGCCCCGACATATGGGATTGTTGATTTGAATGTTTCTATCCGCTCTACTTCAGGTTTATTCCATAGGCCACCATCGATAGATTTTCTAATGGTTGCTAAGGTCGGGAAGGCGGTGAATTTTTCAATTTCCTTTTTTACGTGATTTGGTGCATGACTTTTAAACATATCAATGCGGATTTCAGCAACGCCCATACCGCCTTTAATATGCCGTTCAATCTCTTGTCCCGTGAAGCGATCATCGACAAGAACTGCGACGACAACGCCAGAGTTTTCCTTTATGCGCTTTACCTTTGCTGTAAAATTATTTTCTAATCCCATAATCTTATTCCAAATTTTTATTCGGGATCAAAAATGCACAGATCCCTGCCAGTAGTAGTGGGAATGAGAATATTATAAACATGGTTTGAATTGCAATTCCTGCGTCAAACAAGATACCAAAAAGCGCAGGTCCAATGATCGCACCAAAACGGCCGATACCGATCGCCCAACCTATGCCGGTTGTTCGTATATGCGAATTGTAAACTCTTGCCGCAGCGGGATAAAAACCGGTGATTCCGCCTTGAGCCGAAATTCCAATAAAGAAGATCAAACCAAACATGACACCATAGTCCATCTGCAAATTCGCATAGATAGACATAAGTAGAAAACCGCACAGCATGTATATAAATATGAGACGACTTATTTTGAACCATGTCGCTAGCCAGCCAATACCCACTGTTCCGAAGAACGCCCCTACGTTTAACGCCATACCCGCGTAGGTCGCTAACTCAAAAGGCATGCCTGCGGTGGTGGCGATATTTGGTATCCAGCTGATTAATGTATAGAGCGTCATAAACGCGAAGAATACCCCGCACCAGAGTAATAAAGTCGCTCGCCTTAACTTAACACTAAAAAGGTCGCGCACAGGGGTTCTGTTTTTCGCATCAATTGGCTTTCTCGGTAAATGGTCGATTTGCTCATGGCCCATGCGTTTAAGGAGTTCATTTATCTTTGCCAATGCATTTTTTGGTTGGTTTTTGGTTAAAAAAGAGAGCGTTTCTGGCATAAAAAAGTAGATAAGAGGCAGCATGACGAGTGATATTGACCCTGCGGCTGCATAAACAATGCGCCAACCAAATTGAGGCACCGCCCAAGCCACAAAAAAACCGGTCAGTATCGCACCGACTGACCAACCACCTTGCACAAAACCGACGCTGAAATTACGATTTTTCTCATTTGCGAATTCAGCAGCAATTGCTGCCATAGTTGGCAAAATGCTACCAATCCCTAACCCAGTTATAAAACGAAGAACCAGCATTTGTTCTAGTGAATTAATCATGGCGGTCACGAGCATTCCAATTGCGATCAAGGCTGTCGAGATAAACAACAATTTGAATCGGCCGATTTTATCGGCAATTGGAGCCAGAAAAATGCAACCCATCATCATCCCAAAAAGGCCGGCACCGAATATATAACCAAGCTGTGTTTTTGATAAATCCCATTCAACCTCAAGTGATGAACTGGTGAAGGAAACTATAAGAACATCCATGCCGTCAATCATGTTGAGGACAAAACACATAAAAATTGCGGTTATTTGCACAGTTTTCATTGGACTGTTAAGGATTTTATTTTGCAGCATATCCTGAGTTGCACCGTGAGCATAATTTTCATCTCCAGATGCTGATATTGTTGTATTAGTCAATATTTTTTCCTATTACCCCAGTACGTTATGTTGAGCCACAGACGTTATCACAGATTTTTGTCAAGCCAATGAAGAAAAAAGTCTTCAACTACTGACTTTTGCTGTGCCAGCCAATTCAATTGCTGCCTCTATGACGGTCTTTGCGATTTCTTCGGAGGTTTTATGAGTGTTCATGGCTCTTGTTATGTTTAATCCGCCGATTAGGATTGACAGAAACGACCAGGCTCTTGAACTTCGGTCTCCGATGCTACTCCCCTCAAGTCCATCTGCTATTAGAGACATGATTTGTTTCATTTTTGCTTCATAAACAACATGGATTTCGTTATCCGCTTTCACGACTTCGGGTGTTAAGGACGCCATCGCGCAACCACAGGCTAGGTCATCCCGGTGCGGTTTTCCCAAATAATATTCTGCGAATGCTTTGATCCAGTGTTGGCCGTGACTATTTCTGAACATCGGTATTGCTTCGATCACTTCGTCAAGACCCGCGACGACAGCAATATTAAACGCGGCGGACTTTGATCCGAGATGGGCATAGAATGCACCCGAGGTGACACCAGCCTCTTTTGCGATTCCATCCACGCCGATTCCACCATAGCCAAATTGCCTGAAACCACGCCCAGCAGCATCAATCATACGGTTTTTTGTTTCTTCTTTTTTACTTAAAATCTGTTTATTCATAACGCTTTCCTAAAAAATATAACGATTACTATATTTTAGTATTGACAATATAACGAGCGTTATATATTACTTCATATATCGATCGTTATATAGCGTACGTTATAAAACATAATTTAACATAATACAACCCCTCACATAACTGTGAGAAAACAAAAGGAATAAAACAATGCCATTAATTCAAGTTATTGCCCCTGAGGGTAAATTAAACAAAAAAGATCAAGATAAACTCGTAAAAGGTCTTTCCAACGCCGTACTGACAGCTGAACGTGCACCATTGGATGATGCAGGTGCACAGTCACTTACCTGGGCTTATTATATAGAGCAAGCCGAAGGCACACTTTATGTTGGCGGTGACAATATTG
>CAXBLS010000276.1:0-2783 GCA_963976585.1 uncultured Kordiimonadaceae bacterium | reverse complement strand
CCATTTTTGTCGTGATTTGAGCATGAAATTCGTTTTTCTTACTTTCATTTTGCCCCGTGTCTAATGGTATGCCCGTTTGTCGCGGTTTTGTTATGGAATCAGCATTTGCAAAAGCATGCGGCTGCATAAAGGCCATGTCTTCACTAATGTCATCCCACTCTTCAACTGGCTTACCGATGATGCGGCAATTAGCATGACCCATTGCTCTGCATTCGACTTCCTGATATACGATAGGCCTTCCCATGAAGCCAGATGTATAACCACTTGCATATCCAATCTGCATCCAGCAAACTGGCTCAGCACCAACCCCGTAATTTTTGATATGCATTTCATCTTCGATGCTGTCATGCCACAAAAATTCACCGTAAAACATGCCTTTTTCGACATCCGCTTCAATTCTCACTATTCCTTCTAGTGAATGAAGTTGCGGTCCAACCGCAAAAACATCAAAAAAATCGGCGTTGGGCCTCAACTTTATTGCGAGCTCTGCATCCTGTGAACCTGATACATAGCCCATTCTGGTAAGTAAAGCTCTTGCCTTATTGACGCCGAGTGATTCAATTAATTCGGCCCTTAATGCACCCATTGAATTTGCATGCAACATCATCATCCGAATGTCATCAAGCCATATACGACCATCTTTAGGAGAAAATTTTAATCGGTCAGAAAGGTCGTGAAAATCTGGCAATCCGGGGGGCGTCTTGCCACTTTCATCATGCTGGCTTAATGTCGAATACTCATTAAGATTAGTCTTGTCTGTCATAACTTAATTCTCATTTCAAATGAATAAAACGGCGTAGAACCTACCATGTGAAAGGGGGAGTTAGGTCCTAGCTATGAGTGATATTTCAATTAAATAAGGCACCGAAAGCAATAATTTGCAAGAATTATTTTGTTATAAATTGATTATATAATAAAAACTTAAATTCAATTTTTACTAATAATTGATCATATGGATAACTGACATTATGGCATATTTTTGTCTTCGAGGACACAAATCTCGATTTAATTAAAAAAATATTAATTTTCTATAGATGATTGTTTTATAGATATTAAAATTGGTTTTTGTTCAAAGTACCTTTCTTATTTTATTTGTAAAATTATACCATTTTCCCGCTTTTGGCACGCCGCTTGCAACATCCTTACTTGAACGCCCGAATAATAAAAAATAACAATCGGGCTTTTCACGAGCAAAATTCGCATACGGGAGAATAAGTTATTGTCTAAGAGAGTTAACAGTGGGAATCGGTCTCGCCACGCGATTTCCGTATTGGGCATGATTGTTGCCTTGTCTGGCTGTGAGGCAAAATTGGATATGTCTGGTGTTGAGACCGCCAAGGAAGCTTCAACGGCACGGTATGATCATTATCAGTCAGCGGCTGCTTCCTCTGTTGCGACGGTTGTTATTGCCAATCGCGGTACCGTTCTAGTCTCAACAGATGATGGCCAAAATTGGCAGCGTCAAACTTTACCCGGTGAAACTGCAACGTCCTATCCGACTTTGGTGGACGTGGAAGTATGCCCTGACAATCGTTTTCTTGCACTTGATGCAGATCGTAAGATTTGGATATCGGATGAAACCGCGACCAACTGGACATCAAAGC
Source organism: uncultured Kordiimonadaceae bacterium (assembly GCA_963976585.1). Taxonomy (GTDB): domain Bacteria; phylum Pseudomonadota; class Alphaproteobacteria; order Sphingomonadales; family Emcibacteraceae; genus Pseudemcibacter. The sequence continues at coordinate 1,179 of CAXBLS010000276.1, read as the reverse complement.
CCATTAGCACAGAAGAAGAAGTACTCGATTTGACATGCGATCCTGAAGGTAATTTTTGGGTGGTGGGGAGTTTTACATTGATATTGCAAAGCACTGATGGCGGTGAAAGTTGGGAAGATAAGTCAGTTTTTGAAGATGCAATGTTTAGTAAAATCGAATTTGTGGATAGTGAAAATGGTTTTGTAACCGGTGAATTCGGTACGGTATTAGGCACGAGGGACGGGGGCGTAACCTGGGAACCAAGAAGTTACTTACCCAATGAATTTTATCCGATGGCAGCTTTATTTGTATCCCCTGAACAGGGTTGGGTCGGTGGTCTCCAGGGTTTTGTATTTCAAACAATGGATGGCGGGCAGACGTGGAACCGACAAGATACCGGAACAGTTGCGCCAATTTTTAATATTTTTGAAGCCAACGGGTCTATTTTTGCCATAGGTGAGCAGGGGACAATACTCACACTTTCAGACGAAAAATGGCAGGCATTTGATGCCCAAGCGGGATTTGGGTATTTGCGCGCTGCCACGCCCGTTACCGATAAAAGTTTTCTGGTCGCTGGCGGTGGAGGCCTGATCCGGATTCTAGATCAACAGAATTGAACTCTGAATCAATTAAAAAATATCGAAATAATTACTTACTAGGGACCTATCAATGTCAAGATTTACACATTTTTTAAAAGATATAGATGATCATATCTTTGCTTATCCAAAGTTGATTTTGGGTGCATTACTGGCGATCACTATCTTTTTCGCAGCACAAATTCCTGCTGTTAAAATGTATTCAGATTTTGCAGACCTGCTTCCTCAGGAACATCCATATATCCAGTTACACAATGATATTCGCGACACATTCGGCGGAGCAAATGTGGTTGTTGTAGGGGTTGAAGTCGAAGAAGGAACTATTTTTAATAATGATGTTCTGGGGCTAATTCACCGCTTAACTCAGGAAGTCGATAGTCTGCCGGCGATCAATCATAATTTGGTTTCAAGCCTAACTCACAGGACATCTCGCAAAACATGGTTGTCCGAAGTGGGATCGATTGTTTCAGAGCCTTATTATGATCCGACAAAAAAAGCAATTCTCAACGAAAATGAAATGGCAGAAATGAGAGATGCTGTGCTTGCGAATCCTCGTATTTTTGGCCTTATGGTTTCACCTGATCTGAAATCCGCTCTTATTAAG
>CAXBLS010000275.1:0-2783 GCA_963976585.1 uncultured Kordiimonadaceae bacterium | reverse complement strand
CAAATTTCACCCTTTGTCAAATTTAATCGAAATGGCCGCACAATGAGCACCAAAATCTGGACCGATGCAAATCTACTGACCATGACTGATGGCGATGAACCTTATGGCCTGATGAAGGATGCGACCCTTGTTAGCGATAATGGGCAGATCGCCTGGATTGGCCGCAGGAACGAACTTCCTGATCACTTTATTGGTGAAACCATCTTTTGCAGAGGTCGCTATTTGACCCCCGGCCTGATTGATTGCCATACCCACCTTATTTATGGCGGCAACCGTATCGACGAATTTGAGAAACGCCTGCAAGGCACCAGTTACGAAGAAATTGCGGCGGCCGGCGGCGGTATTCTATCCACGGTAAAGGCCACCCGCGCCTCCAGCGAAGACGAGCTTGTCAAAGCCGCACAAAAAAGACTGAAGTCGTTCGTGCAGGAAGGTGTCACAACCATTGAAATCAAGTCCGGCTACGGGCTTGACGTTGAAAATGAAATAAAAATGCTTCGCGCAGCAAGCAAGCTTGGCCGCATGTCCAAAATTGATGTTATCCCAACCTTTCTCGGCGCTCATGCCTTACCACCTGAATATGTCGACAATCGTGAGGGTTATATCGATCTTATCATCAATGAGATGTTGCCTGCCATCGAACGCGGGCGGCTCGCCGTTGCCGTCGACGGTTTTTGTGAAACCATCGGGTTTACATACGGCGAGATGGAGCAAATTTTCAAGGCCGCAACAAAGCTTGGGTTTAAACTGAAGCTACACGCGGAACAGCTTTCTGATCAAAACGGCGCTACACTGGCGGCAAAATATGGTGCCTTATCTGCTGATCATCTGGAGCACCTCTCAATAAAAAGCATTAAGGTCATGAAAGAAGCTGGCACTGTCGCAGTGTTGCTTCCCGGCGCTTACTATACATTGCGTGATACAGCCTTGCCGCCCATAGAAGCGCTGCGTAAAGCGCAGGTTCCTATCGCTATTGGCTCTGACTGCAATCCTGGTTCTGCTCCTGTGTTATCGCTTAAGCTGATGATCAATATGGCTTCCACCCTGTTTAAATTAACGCCGGAAGAAGCCTTGGCCGGGGTTACACGAAATGCGGCGAAGGCCCTTGGCCTTGATGACCGTGGCATCTTAAAAGAAGGATATAAAGCCGATATGGTGCTTTGGGATATCGAACATCCGGCTGAACTGGCCTATCAGGTCGGTGGCAATCAGACCCTTAAGGTCATCAAAGGCGGCGATGTTATTTTTGAACGCGGAGAATAAAAAAGCGGCCCAAAATAAATCTGGACCGCCCTTATAAATTTTTTAGTTCTAAGAGAACATTGCCAAAATCGGATCAAGCAGCTCGAATAGTTGCAAGATGAGGACGCCGATCACAACCGGAACAACCACCTTGACAACAGCCCGCCAAAACTTAAAGAGCAGGCTATCGCCAAGGCCAAGTTCCTCAAGTACATCCTTGCGTTTCATAATCCAGCCGACAAAAATACCGGCAAATAGCGAGTTGATCAGCATCATCGCATTGGCAGACATATATTCGAGAATATCCATGATATTTTTGCTCGCAACCGTATCACTGAAGGTCAGTAACCGCACGTCCGACAGCACATTCATGGAAAGTGCAGAAACCGCAGCAAGACACCATAGACCAAAACCAACCACCAGAGATGCCTTGCGGCGAGTAAAGATACCGCGCTCTTCCAAATTGGAAACAGCCGGTTCAAACAGTGAAATGGTAGACGTGATCGCCGCAAAGGCGAGAAGCAGGAAAAACAATATGCCAAACACTTGACCAAATGGCATCTGATCAAAAATAACTGGTAGGGTTACAAACACAAGATTTGGCCCAGAATCGAGTTCCAGACCGTTGGTAAAGACAATCGGGAATATAGCAAACCCGGCGACCAACGCAACGAAAGTATCAGCAAATGCCACACCGCACGCAAGCTTCGGGATGCTTTCATTCTTGGGCAGGTAAGAGCCGTAAACCAGCATCGTTGCACTACCAAGGGATAATGAGAAGAAGGCTTGGCCCGCAGCTTCAAGCACTGTTTTACCAGTAATTTTTGAAAAATCCGGTGTAAACATAAATTCGAATGTTTCCCGCATACCCCCGTTAAACGCGGAATAAATAACCAGAGCGACAAGGATTAAAAATAGCATCGGCATCAAAATATTAACGGCCTTTTCAAGACCAGCTTTAATACCTCGTGAAATAATAAAGGCTGTGATCAGAACGCTTAACGTCATCCAGAAAATAAGTGTTGCGGGGCTTTGCTGCATTTCCGTAAACACTTGCAATGTCTGCCCTTCAACTAGGTTATTGAGCTGACCTGTTATGATTGAGTACACATAATTGAGCGTCCAGCCGGCAATCACAAAGTAAAAACCAAGAATTCCAAGCGGAGTGATAATGCTGGTAAAGCCGACAAATGTCCAAAAGGGCTGACTTTTCTTGCCTTCTGAAAGTTCCGTAAAGGCGGTGATCGGTGGGAGCTGCTTTCGGCGGCCAATGGTCAGCTCGGTCATCACCAGCGGAATACCGAAGAAAATAACGATGCCCAAATAGAGAAGAACAAACGCACCGCCGCCATTTTCACCAACCACATAGGGAAAGCGGTAAATATTGCCAAGGCCAACCGCACTACCGATTGCTGCAAGAAGGAACGCCGTTCCCGAAGACCATTTTTCCTGAGTTACATGTGTCACCTAAAACTCCCAACTTTTATTTTTTTATAGATTAAGTAAAGTAGCACAAGAAATTACGACGTCCATAAAATAAT
>CAXBLS010000274.1:0-2798 GCA_963976585.1 uncultured Kordiimonadaceae bacterium | reverse complement strand
AACATTCTAAAGACTAATTAGATCCCCGTGGCAAGACCACGGGGAATCACAAGTTGAATTATTTACATTTCATTACAACAACTTGGACTGATAAAGCGCATACAAGTCTGCAAATACCTTGACTAATTCTGTCAGATTACAGATTACGCCCACATCCCGGTTAAACCACCCAATACTTTAAGATATACAGCTGATACTGAAATTTCATATGTATCGCGTATAATTATCTATTCATTTGTGCAATTTAAAAAATATCCTCTGACCGAACCAACCAGGTTTAACGCATTCCCAAATTTCTATACAACACACTTAACCATGACTCAGGAAAAACAATCTACTATTCCCCAAGACGAGAATCAAATTATTGCTGAACGCCGTGCCAAACTGACTGAACTGCGAAAAGCTGGCAATGCCTTTCCCAACACTTTTCGTCGGGATCACCTCGCATTAAATCTGCATCAGCAATATGGTGAACAGTCCAAAGAAAGATTAGAAGAAAGCCAAGTAATTGTACATGTAGCCGGACGTATGGCACTGAAACGGGTTATGGGTAAAGCAAGCTTTGCCACCATTCAGGACATGAGTGGACGCATCCAGTTGTATATCTCCAATGATCATACGGGCAAGGATAGTCACGAAGCGTTTAAACATCATGATTTGGGTGACATACTCGGTGCTCAAGGAAAACTTTTTAAAACTAAAACAGGCGAGCTTTCAATCCGCGTTACCCATTTGCAATTACTGACAAAATCCTTACGCCCGCTTCCTGAAAAGTTTCATGGTCTGACGGATCAGGAACAAAAATACCGTCAACGCTATCTTGATCTAATTACCAATGAAGAAACACGTCGCGTATTTACCATACGCTCCAATGTGATTCAGACAATCCGCGATTTTTTTGTTACACGCGATTATTTGGAAGTGGAAACACCCATGATGCACCCTATTCCTGGCGGTGCCACGGCACGTCCTTTTGTGACACACCATAATGCATTGGATATGGCGTTATATCTACGTATTGCACCCGAGCTCTACCTAAAAAGACTCGTTGTTGGTGGCATGGAAAAGGTTTTTGAAATTAATCGCAACTTCAGAAATGAGGGTATTTCAACACGGCATAATCCAGAATTTACAATGTTGGAATTCTATGAAGCCTATCAGGATTACAACTACCTGATGGCATTTACTGAAGAAATGTTGCGCACGATTGCTGTCAAAGTTCTAGGAACAGGGAAAATAAGCTACCAGGAAAAAGAGATTGATCTGACGCAACCATTTATACGGCTAACAATCACTCAAGCCATCCGGAAACATCATCCAGAATATACAGATACCCAGCTCAATGATCGCGACTTTTTGCTTAACAAATTGCAAGCACTGGGTGTTCAGCACAATCCACATGATGGAATTGGCGGATTACAGCTTTCACTGTTTGATGAAACAACCGAACACTTGTTGTTTGAGCCAACATTCATTATTGACTACCCAGCGGAAGTCTCACCCCTTGCGCGGCGTAACGACACCAATTCTGAAATAACGGATCGCTTCGAACTTTATATCGCTGGACGTGAAATTGCCAATGGTTTTTCTGAATTAAATGATCCGGAAGACCAAGCTGCACGCTTTCAGGAACAAGCCAAGGCCAAAGAAGCCGGTGATGCCGAAGCCATGCACTACGATGCCGATTATGTTCGTGCATTGGAATATGGCCTGCCGCCTACTGCGGGTGAAGGTATTGGAATCGACCGCTTGGTCATGCTGTTTACGAATAGCCCCAGCATTCGTGATGTTATTTTGTTTCCACAATTACGATGCGAGGATTAAGTTGACGTTTTAACACCAAGTTTCGGAAAAACCTGCAAGCCACCTATAGCTCGATAGGGTAATGCAACGTAGAAAAACAGCCGGATAAAGATTGCGATTAGATAAGTGTCCCCTGATTTTGAGGATAACAAAACACTACATATTCGCAAGGCTTCTCGTCTTGGGCCTTGGCAGCAGGTAGTCTATCAAGTACTGGACTTATCGCATGATCCTGGAGAAATACGTAAAACAATCATTCCTGATAAGAAATAAAATTTGTAGTGCCAACGGACACGACAAAACGGAATTAACTTTTTGTAAAGTATGAAATGTTTGAAGTATTATGACGAAGTTGACACACTAAATTCTGTACGGGATTTCATTACTCGTAAGGGTGAAATCTTGAAAAGTACCTTATAAATATAAAGGTTATAGATTCTTCGGTTAGCTTGTCAATTAAGTTGAGTAAGCCTTCCAAATCTATCCATCTTTACTAGTCTTTGAATCTTTTCCAGAAGATATCCAGCGATTGCACCGAATAAACCGACGATAGGTGTTAACTGCTCATTGTTGTAACCTACGATGAGAAGTAATGCAGAGAAACTGGTGATAGAAATGCACCAAAAACTCTAAGCACCTGATTTGGAGGAATATCAGAACGCCAAAGTAAAGCCGCAGCCAAGATCAGCGCAAAACATGAAAATCCCAAAACACCTATAGACAAAAATTGCACCAACTCCTGCGACCAAGGCTGAACCCATGCACTAAATGATATGGAGCATGGTCTAGCACCTTCTATGCGCTAGGCTTCAGAACCGATGAAATCCGCTTCGTGGTACGCCCGGAACCCGAGGCACCGCTACCGACAGGCTGACATTACTGAATGACCGCTTTTCAAGGTTGATCAGCCGTTCACTGGAAACTGATGACTGACTGCTGATGGCCCAGCCTGTGTGAAAACTCAATTGGATATATAATTATATTTTCCGGTTAGA
>CAXBLS010000273.1:0-2859 GCA_963976585.1 uncultured Kordiimonadaceae bacterium | reverse complement strand
TTTAAAGAATACACAACTTTAAAGAATACACAACTTTAAAGAGTGCATAACTTTAAAAAATAAAAACTTAAATTTATAAAATGTCAAAAATTAAAATTTCTCAGGGAGAGAAAATGATGAAAACTTTAAAATCTTCAACAACTATTTATATTGCTATGGTCGTATGTGGCTTTAGTAGTGCCGCTTTTGCTGGAGGGCAGGATGCGGCTGTGGCTGATTCCGATGAAAATTCTGGCAATAGAATTGATGTTGTGACTGTAACGGCTCCGAAACGTTCTGAAAGCATGCAGAAAGTACCACTTGCTGTGACGGCACTTGGTGGTAATCGTTTGCGTGAAGATGGCATCGTCGATTTAGGTGATGTTGGTGCGCATACACCTGGAATGTCTTTTGGCGCATTAAGTCCGGCGCAGCCTGAGATTTCCATTCGAGGTATTGGCTCAAAAGAAGATGGCGCGGCGACGTCAGATTCTGTTGTTGTGTCTGTTGATGATGTGTATATCGCATCCCGAACAGCTCAAATTTTTGATATTTTCGACCTTGAGCGCGTCGAAGTTCTGCGTGGTCCGCAGGGCACGTTGTATGGTAAGAACTCGATTGCTGGGTCGCTTAATTTTGTGACGTCCAAGCCAACAGAAGACACAACACTGCGTTTTCGTCAAAAGATTGGTAATTATGGCCGTTTTGATACGGCGGCTATGATATCTGGTCAGATTGCTGAAAACTTGTATGGTAAATTCAGTTTTAGCCGTCGTCAGCATGACGGCTATTATACTAACATACTGGAATCATATACTGATCCTCTTTCAGGAAAAGTAATACCAAACCCTACCTTTGGGGAGCCGCAGAATGAAAGCAATACTTTTGCTTGGCGTTCTCAGTTCCGTTGGGAAGCGGCAGAGGATCTTGAGGTTACATTTATATTTGATGGCGCGGATGATCATTACGGTTCACCAAACCGCGAACCCGTTGGTTCTAGGGGGCCATTGCATGATGGTGGTCACGGTGCCGATCCTGTTGCAGTCAATATTGCTTTGGGTGGGGCGGGTAGTCCTTTTACTTCATTGACCGCCACTGACGGATTTATGGATCGTGGTGCACTTGGTGCCGCGATGAAGATTGACTATGATGTGGGTTGGGCGTCCTTTAAAAGTATTTCGGCGTATCGGGATTCTGATATGAATTCGACTTTTGATGCGACGGGACTTCCCCCTGCCGGAACGTTTGCTGACTTGACAGGTGCTTCGGGCAACCCAGGTCCGGCGCTTGCGGGTGACCCTGCGGGAGGTTTTTCTTTCCAAGTGGATAATCCGATTACAGAAGTTACCAGACAATATACCCAAGAATTAAGATTGACGTCACCCGGTGGTGAGACTGTTGACTGGGTTGGTGGTTTTTTCTTCAGTAAAGAAAGTGTTGATCGTACCGAAGGATTTATCTTTCCATCTCTTGGTGGGCCCGGACTTATGGCTCCCTCTGATGCGACAACTTTTCAGTACGCCGATAGCACAGCTATTGCGGGCTATGCGCAAGCCACATATAATGCTTCTGACAGGTTAAGCTTTACGGGCGGTTTGCGTTATTCTTCGGAAAGAAGAACCTATATGGGTAAAAACGTAGTTAATGACGGCTTACCTCTTCTTCTTGGTAGTTTTGAACTCAATACGCCAGCAGAAGAAACGTGGGGTAATTTAAGCTGGAAGGGAGCTGCTAGTTACGAATTTACCGATGATATCATGGCGTATGGGTCTGTTAGTACTGGCTTTAAATCTGGTGGTTTTACAGGGTCTGCTTCTACGCTTGAAAGGGCTACTAATCCGTATGATTCAGAAACGGTTACCAACTATGAGTTGGGTTTGAAGTCTATGTGGTTTGATAATAGGTTTTTGCTTAATGTTTCTGCATTCCAGATGGATTATAAGGATTTGCAAGTAACGCGTTTCTTCCAGCCTGATGCAGATGCAATTGGTGAATTTATAACAGAGAATGCCGGTGAAGCTGAAATTAAGGGCGTTGAAGTTGAATTCATGTTACTGCCTGTTGAAGGTGTAGAATTTGGTGGTTCCTATGGCTATCTAGATGGCGTATATACTAGTTATACTGGAAGTCCGGGCGTTGGTGGATCAGGAGATTTCTCCGGAGCACGTATGCGTCAAGCACCAGAACATATGCTTAACTTATACGCTAAATTTACCAGAGACTTAGGTGGTGAAAATGGTTCTTTGTCCTTTAAGGTTGATTATAGATATCAGGATGAAGTGAAGTATGATCCGAATGAAGATCCGCTTGCTCTGGCCCCTGCTTATGATCTTTGGGATGCGGGTGTGACTTGGGTAAGTGCCAGTGGAAATTGGAATGTGAAAGCCTGGGCTAAGAATATTGCAAATAAAGAGTATCAGGCTCATGTATACTCGCTTCGGGCCGGTCGTATTGCATTCGCTGATTTCGGAGCTCCACAGACGTTTGGTGTGACAACAACTCTGTCATACTAAGTGGATTAAGCATTCAATAAATATAAGATTAAAGCCACTAAAAAAGCCGAATGTTAATTGGCTTGTTTAGTGGCTTATTCTCTCTTCATTTGGTTTCTCGCATATGTGATTGCATGGAATTTAATTAAGGTGGATCTATAGATTGGCTTTGCTGTATTCGTATGTTGAGTGCGTTTTGAAGTATAATAAGGAGACATAGAATGGCCATGAATACAGTTAGTCCTGAAGATATTATTGAAAAAATTTATGAGAAAGACAGAGCGTTTCAATCCCTCGGCATTAAAATAGTTGAGGCTAAATCAGGGAGAGTGAAGATGAGTATGCGAGTGCGCCCTGATATGCTGAATTGTTTTGGAATATTGCACGG
>CAXBLS010000272.1:0-2876 GCA_963976585.1 uncultured Kordiimonadaceae bacterium | reverse complement strand
CTGAAGCCATCCTCGAGGAGAATGGCTTCAGTTTAGAAAAAATTAAAAAATTAAAATCTGACGGTATTATTGGTTAAGTGTGCATCCAGCTTGTAGCCAGCGCAGGTTAATGCCAGCAAGTGCCGCGTTATATTCTCCCCATGCGTAAGAAACTGCAGCGTCTTGACCTTCCTTGAGGGCGTAAATCACAAGACTGTCTTGTCCACGGCCATAGGGCCATTGTACATTACGCAAGCGAATGGCCATTTTTTCAGGGTTTGATCCGGTTTTAGTCATCCAAATTTCGCCGCCCTGGTCATGAATTGATTGGTTGGATGTGAAATTCCAGCCACTATCCATTTCATCATTCTGGACACCCATCCAACACGTAAAGAACCTGGCTTTGTTAAGTTTCAAATAATCAGGAGTTTCATTGCCAAAACTATAGGTGCCGTCTTCGCGCCGCCCACTTTCATAAGTCCAGTAACTGTCTTTGCTCAGAACAAAGTGACCACTAACATTTAGTTTTCCACCCCTGCGGCTTTCAATGGCGCATTTCTCCGGATCAATATAGCCTATAAATTCGCCGGCGCTTCTGTGCCACACTGCATTACAATTGTCGCCAAGTATTCTCATGCTATCGCGCGTGATGCCGTTCAGTTTATAGGGTTCAAATTGAGCGCCCTGCACCAGTGAGGCGTCTTTAAAGACAAGCGCTTCCATGCGAATATTGCTATTTTCATAATCGGTAGAGAAACTGAATAGTCGCTGCCTACCAACAACTTCTGGATTGTTATCGGTATACTGCTCAAGATAATAAACATGTTCGCCAATGGACGGTAAATCAATTTTTTTGAAGGTAATATGAATTCTCGATTTGCGCAGGTCATCTGCTACCTTCATTTCATCTTCGAAATAAAACTGTTCTGAATTGTCAAATTCACCCTCCAGCCAGCTCATCATCAAGCGGAAGTCGCGATCGAGAACGTCATTCGCCGTTTGTGCATTTGCTGAGATACTTAGTATCAGGGAAGTCAATAGTGTCAGTAATTTCTTCATCATTCATTCTCTAATTTCAATTTAAGGGTTCAAAAAATTCGATCCATCCACCTTCTGGAAATTCGAGCGCGAAAATCTTCACGTCACCATATGGCGCAAGTGTAATTTTTGTCGGTTCGTAAACGAGTGCAATGTCTTTTTGTTTTAAGTGCGCCGCTTTCTTCAAGACGTCATCAATTGGAAATCTCAACGATGTGATGCCAAGGTTATATGGCTTAGCATTTTGTGAAAAATCTCTGCCTTCAAGGCCGTCCAGAGTAAGCAGCTCGATGGAGCCGTCTGTAACGCCGTTTGGATGAACAATATAGACATTCATTGGATGATTAGGTGCAATGTTATGAGCAATCCCCAAGACATTGGGACCAGGCGGAAGGCTGTGTCCTATAACTTCCATTGCCGTTTTAAATTCCAAAGTCTCATTAAAGAACTTAAACGACTTTTCAAGATCGCTCACGATCATGGTGGAATTGAATGTGCGGCCAATTTCGTTGGCATTGCCCTTTTCTTCAAGGGGTGGTGCAATACGTTCGATGAGGGCAAAGCAAACCCCGTCTGGGCCAACCATAAGTACTTCGCTAACAACGACCGGTCCAAATTCATATTGTGCCGGTTCGTTATAAGCGGCCCAGCCACGATTAAGAAGCTGTTCAAATTTCTGATTGATGTCAGTTACGCGGAAATTTAAATCAAATATACCACCACTTTCCCAAATCTGTCCGGCCGGTCTGATTTGTTTTTGTGGTTGTTTATCAAGCGTCACAAACCTAATAAATCCTTTATTGGCTTCAGGATTTTTTATGAGTTTATACTGGCCCGTCACCTCGTCCGAAAGGCCCCATAAGTTTAATTGAGCGCGATCAACTTTTCCTTCGTCAAGGACTTTCCAATTGCCGACAATTTCAAGATCTTTTGCGATACGGTCTAGATCACTCACCATAATTACGGCTTCGTGCCAACCATTATTTAATACTAGATTTGCAGCCATTTTTTATACTCCCAGAATTTCGAAAGCGGCGCGTTCACCACTTTCAAATGCGCCTTCAATGCCGGCGGCAAATGTGGAGGTATGCTCGCCCGCAAAATGGATGTTTTGATGAGTGGAACGGTAAACTTCGCCAAACTTTGTAATCTGACCCGGTTTCCAGTAAGCCCATACCCCCTTATTGTGTGGATACGCGGTCCATGAATGAATTTTATGAACGGTTAGTTTTCCTGCGCAAGCGGGTCTGATTCGTGCCATTTCACTTAAGATTGTTTGTTCCTGATCGGCGCGTGATAATTTATCAAATGCAAGCGCATTATTGCCGTTAATAAGCCCCCAGAAAATGGCCACCGATGTATAGGCAGAGGCCAGAGCAAAGACTCTTTCAATTACACTGTTGGTCCACATTGTCGGCGGCAAGCCGTCGCTCTGCCAATATGGTTCGCTCGAGGTAAAATAAAATGCCGTTGCCGGCAGATATGGGATTTCATTGATTGCCTGTTGTTGCAGCGCAGGTAATGGGGGGTCGATCTTAATGTCTTGAAGTACGGCGTAAGGGACCGTACAAATAACATGTTCAGCACTATATTCACTGCCGTCATCACAAGTGACAATGGAAATGTTACCGCTGCGTTTTATTTGAGTAACTCTTTTGCCGTGCATAATGGATGATTTTAAACTTTCAGCCATAGCTTCTGGCAGGCGGCTTGCACCACCTACAATCATTTCCGAGGGACCATTGCTGCGTTCAAATTGTCCCACGCGGCCTTTCCTAAGTTCCCCAAGCATAGATATATGGTCGACACTATCTCCTTGAAGACTGACGTTAATCATGTTGCGGATCACATCATTATCG
>CAXBLS010000271.1:0-2916 GCA_963976585.1 uncultured Kordiimonadaceae bacterium | reverse complement strand
TTTTTTGCTTTTGGTCCATTTTTAACGTCTGCCATTATCTTCACTCACATAAATTAAATTTACTAAAGTTATAAATGATGATATGGTTATTGAAAATATCCAATTATACTTGATTTTAATATAACCACTTTCTACTAAAAGCTATAAATTATTGAAAGTTGCAAACGGTCTACGTCAGGCTTTGTTTTATCAGATAACTCACCGATTAGTTTTTTATATTCAAGTCCGATCATAAAATCTTCTATCACATTGTATAAGATATTCACATGGAACGATTTCACATTTTCTATGGCGTGATTTGTACCCAATCTTTGTTGGTTGAGGCCGGGATCAAGACTTTCCGCCCATGATACAACTAGGGTCGACCGTAATCTATTGGTTACATGCACGGTCCCGCCTACCGTGACACCCTGTATATTTAGAGGATCTATAAATTTGTTGCCCATATCATCATCAAGCACCGCCCCGTCCGCGAAAGCAGAGAAAGCACCATAGTGGCCAATCCCACCTCGCAGATACTGTATTAAAATTTCCACCTTATCTTTGATGATTTTTTTATTTGCCGTAACGATAAATCCACCTGTTAACTTATGCGCCTCAAACTGGCCGTTATCAATGCGCAGCTCACGCAGGATTCCAGCAACCGAAAAGTGCCCCCACGATGGATCAAAATCAATCCGACCAACAAAATCCGGCATCCTTTGATCATCAGTGACATCATAGTCGCCAAGATTTGATGTTGGGTTTTCAACCGCCACTCGCAGTGAAAATTCTCTGAAATCAGCCGTATACCGTACCTGTGGCTGGCGCGCAAAGGTGATCGCGGAGTTGCCACCATAATCGAGGATATCCAGAAAGCTTTTCGGATCAATAAAAGTGCTTACCGTCTGCCCGACCAGAAAATTTCCTATGTCAACATAGGCATGACGAAGGACAAAGCGGGTATTGCTGGTACCATATGCTTCTACCGTATTACCGTCAGCATTACTCTCGACACCAAAATTGCCTTCAATATAAGCTTTAACGGGACCAAGCGGCGTTTCATCTCGTCGGATATCGGCATACACTCGGGTTTCTTTGGCGTTAAGTCCAAAACGCGTTCCTTTATTTTGATGGGCGAACAGAAGATCGGCATTATACGTCCCAGAGGCATCGTCAATTCCATTTACGCCCTTGGATGCAAGGGCTGCATTAATTTTTACAAATCCACCAAATTTTAGATCAATCTCATCCGCGTTTCCTTCATTCATATAAAATTCAAGAGCTAATACAGCTACGATTAAAATGATATTTGCAGTCTTAATTTCGTAAAGCATTCTCTATTGCGCACAATTACTTGTGCGCACTCACCTGTTAAATATTAAAATGTTATCCCTTATAAAACTGCAGATATCTCTGGTCTTACCGCTTCTTGTTCTCACATAAAACAAGCTTCATATCTGAGGAGTCACTTTGGTCGGAACTATGCTTCTTTGCTTTTATTATATTTTTCACATCTTGACATAAGTTTTACTCATTCAAATTAGGTTTACCGAAGTTATAGATGATGATATGGTTATTTAAAATATCCAATTATTGGCATTATTTATATGACCACTTTATATGTTGAACTCGACAGAAATAGTAACATTGCGCTTCATAAGCAATTGATCTTGAAACTAAAGGACCAAATTCTTTGTGCGTCTATTGCCGCAAACGCAAAGCTACCCTCGTCCCGCGTTCTTGCCAAGGACCTCGGTGTGTCACGAATTGTCACTATCGCCGCTTATGAGCAGCTTATCGCTGAAGGATATCTGACCTCCAGAGCAGGCTCTGGTACGTTTACCAGTGCAAGCATTCCTGAAAAACCTAAAACCAATAATAAAGATTATGTTGGTCCCAGTTGGTTTAATGCTGAAACAAAAAAGAAAACTTGTATTTATGATCACGAGATTAAGGTAAAATATGATTTTTCCATTGGACATCCAGCCACCAAATTGCTCCCCCGTAACAGCTGGAACAGAGCATGGCGCAAAGCTCTAAGCAGGTCATTCAGCGGAGAACGACCAGACCGTGCAGGTATTGTTTCAATAAGAGAAGCGCTTACTGGCCATCTTGAACGTTCCAGAAATATTTTCTGTCATCCCGACAATATCATAATCACATCGGGTGTGGCAGAAACACTCCGGCTTCTCTCTAAAGTGATGACCAAATTCGAGCCAGAAATATTTATGGAAAGTCCCGGTTTTAACGTTGCCCACCACTGGCTTGCGGGTTGCGGAAAGGTTACGGCAATTAATGTCGATGAACGCGGATTAATTGCCTCAGAACTGCCAATGAGCGCCCTCGGTCCTACTATGCTTTTTTGTACGCCGTCTCATCAATTTCCCCTTGGATTCAGATTAAATCTAAAACGCCGTGGTGAGATACTCAAATGGGCGCGCAACAATGACGCACTTATACTTGAAGATGATTATGATAGCGAGTTTCATTATGACAGCATGCCGCTTCCGACGTTAAAATCTCAGGACGAAAGCGGCCATGTGGTTTATTTTTCATCATTTTCCAAAAGTGTGAGCCCCAACATCAAAGTTGGGTATCTGATCGCCCCGGATAATATATGCGCAGTTCTTAAAAATATCATTGCTCAGGAGCACGCAGAACCGCCATTTCTGATGCAAGAAGCCATGGCCCATTTTATCGAAAGTGGAGACCTGGATAAACATATCGCCCGTTCGCGGCGTCACTATGCGAAGTTGAATAAAATAATGCGGGAAAAACTAAGTGATCTGCCAACAGGTGTGACCGTCTCGGGTCTCGAAAGTGGTATCCACGCCTTTATATCATTTAAAGAATTTCCAACGGCGTTGATCAAAAAACTTGAAGAAAAATCATTTCACCTTCCCCATCAAATCAGTGAAAATGACTGGAAAGGTT
>CAXBLS010000270.1:0-2953 GCA_963976585.1 uncultured Kordiimonadaceae bacterium | reverse complement strand
AGCGGTCCTCAATTTCTTGCAAACGACGAGGTCACCAGTTCGTAACAAGGTCATCTTCCTTTTATCCGTTAAGGCTGGGTTTAGAGCAAATGAAATAGCCAAATAAAAACGCTTGCACAAACAGGCAATGGCCGCTTAATATTAACAGAAGGAATGAAATATTCTCTTATTTTAAGGGCTAAAAAATACAACTTTCTCTGACGACATACAAGTTGCTAGAACTAATAAAACCTTGGGGAGTTTAATTAAAAACATGCAAAAATCTGAAGACATTAATAATCAGAGATTAAAAGAACGCGCGTTGTTGCTGTATAAAGCATCGCGACTTGCGATACCTATCAATGTTGTCAATGGGGCAATTGTTTTTTTTGTTTTTTGGCAGGTCGCAAGCGATTTTTATATCATAACCTGGACGGCTGCGCTTACTGTTGTTTCTATCGTAAGAATTATCATTAGTTATTATGTCATTGAAAATTTTGAACATTTAGACATTCAATTTGGGCTTAAAATATTTACGGTTGGGACAACTTTAACCGGTCTTATTTGGGGAAGTCTTGTTTTTGCAATACCTATTCATGGGGACACCGCGTTATATTTCTCATGTGTCGTATTTATGTTGGCAGGTATGACCGCGGGGGCGACGTCGTCTTCGGCAGCGTACTTACCCGCAGGATTAACATTTAACATACCGGCATTATTGGCCTTGTTTACGGTTTTCATGATGGATGGAAATACCATTTCCTATGTGATGGCTTTGGTCACGGTGATATATGGGCTTTTGATTACGCAATTCGGAACATCAGCCGCAAAGAGGACAAGGGAATTACTTCATCAAAAACACATCGTCGAAACTCAGTCCACGGATATCAAGAATCAGCAGACATTGATGCAGGAAGTATTGAACACCATAGGGCCGGGGGTCGCTGTTTATGATGAAAATTTTAACCTCACTTACTGGAATCAATCCCTGCTCACATTGATGCATATTCCACATGACTGGCCTGATGAAACCAAAACTATGGAGGATTTCATCCGCCTACTCGCAGAGAACGGGGAATATGGCGATGATGAAGTTGAAAAAATTGTCAAAACACGCCTTGATCGGCTTAACGCTGGCGGTCCTGTTGAACCACATAGGTATGACCGTGAACGCCCCGATGGAAGGCGCGTAGAAATAATAGGAAATCCAATGAAAAATGGCGGTATGGTCACAACCTATACCGATATTACTGACCAACATCGCCATATTGAAGAAATAAAATATATCGCTGATCATGACTCACTTACCGGGTTGGTTAATCGTAGCGTATTCCAACAACAAATTGAAAATGCTATTGCGCAGGCAAAACGAACCGGGGCATTGGTGAGTGTCTATTACCTCGATCTAGATCACTTTAAAGACGTAAATGACACACTTGGTCATCCTACTGGTGATGAACTTCTTATAGCTGTTGCAAGACGAATTCAGGAAACCATACGTGATACGGATACCGTCGCAAGATTAGGAGGCGATGAATTTGCTGTAATTGGAACAAACCAAAAAAATATTGGGGATTGTGTGCGTCTCGCGGATCGTATTTTAAAAACTTTAGGGGAACCATATGAATTAACAGAAGCAACGATTCAATCAGGGGCGAGTATCGGTGTGACATTATACCCTTATGATGATTCCAGTCCTGTTGAGATTGCAAGTCATGCGGATGTTGCTCTCTATAAAGCGAAACAGTCAGGCCGTAATAAGTTTGCTATTTTTGATGATGAGATGAATAAAGAACTTTTGGACAGAAAAGCTGTAGAGCAAGACCTGGTAACTGCTTTTGAGAATGAAGAGTTTGTCTTATTCTATCAATCACAAGTTGATCTGGAAAGCGGGACGACGATTGGTGCTGAAGCACTTATCCGGTGGAATCATCCTACTCGTGGATTATTGACACCGGCCAATTTTCTTGAGGTTTCGGAAAAGGCCCGCATTATAAGCAGGATTACCATATGGGTTATTCGCGAAGCGGTGGCGTTTCTTAGCCGGATGCGCGCAGCTGGACATACAGATTTTCGGCTCAGTATTAATTTATCGGCCGACGATTTCCGTAACGAAGAGCTTTGTGATATTATCGCTTCAACATTGAAAGAATATGACGTGTTAGCCAACATGTTCACAATCGAAATTACTGAATCGATGATGATTACCGACTTGACGGCTGCGATAAAAATGGTTCAGCAGCTAAAAGAAATGGGCGTGACGGTGGCAATTGATGATTTTGGTGTTGGTTATTCGTCTATGTCTTATCTGAAAGATTTTGCCGCCGACGTTCTTAAAATTGATTATATATTCATTAAAGATTGCCTGGAAGGGTCGGAAAATTCCCGCATTGTTGAAGGTATTATCAATCTGGGTCAGAGCCTGGAAATGACTATTGTTGCAGAAGGGATTGAAGAAGCTGGACAAGCAGAACTTTTAAAGAAAATGGGTTGTGAGACAGGGCAGGGATATCTGTTTAGCAAACCTGTTCCTGAGAAAGAATTTATTGCATCCTTAAAAACATAAAGACTTTATCTATTACAGATATTTATATATTGACCAGAAAATAAATAGGGCCAAAGGATTTATGAATAATTTCATATTCCTTTTTGAAGGTATAAGCTTAAATAAAGGCGCTAGAAATCATGTCATTGACAACGCTAAAGCGAAAATCTTTTGCTTTCTGGCGTTATGCTTCTGTGTATATTCTGCGTACCCCGTCTTTGGTGTTAAAAAATTAAACAAACTTTTCTCCACTTTAAAATTTGTCAATCCGCTTGTGAATAGCATTCGAATTTTAAGACATACTATTGTTAACATAGTAACCTTTTCTTAGGTTAATAAATTTTATCTGAACAAAAATAACTAAAATTGAACGGCTGCTTTGGGTCGAAAGCAGTCGCTCAGAGAGGCTTAGAATGATCGAAATTGATT
>CAXBLS010000269.1:0-3023 GCA_963976585.1 uncultured Kordiimonadaceae bacterium | reverse complement strand
TGATAATGATGCAAGCTTTCAGTTTTTATCGAACCGAAGAAGCTTTCCATTGGTGAGTATCCCAGCAATTACCTTTGCGGCTCATACAGATTTGCATGCCGTAGTTAGCTTGCAATGCACGATAAGCAGCACTGTAATATTAGGAAATGTTTTAGAAAAAGTACAGTAGAAGCAGCGGCCTTTTCGCGTAGATATCCTTCTCTGTCAATTAACTGGTTAAGGATAATAAATTTGCTCCGCGCGCCCTGCACCTATCCCCGCGGCAAGACCGCGGGGTATTACGGCGCAGAAAACCAAAAACGGCGCGCTACGCTGACTTCAAAAACACAAACTATAATGCTCCCCGTGGCAAGACCACGGGGAATCGCAAGTTCAAATAATCAATGATTACAAGCTACTTTCCATTCAATTTCATCTATGCTGCCCGGCTGTATTTTTCCCCATTCCTGCGGTTGGGTGTAAGAACGGATGAGCTCCCCTCGGCCCATATTCCACTTGTATATCTTGAACGCAAGCTCTTTGACATGCTTACCTTGACAGTCATATTTTCGCCGGACTTTTTTCGATAAAAAATAAGCACCGGTATCTTCCTGTTCGATTTTATAATCAATCAAAGTCCACATATTAACTCTGCCGTCTGCCTTGCCAATAGAAGTTAAGTCAGCATAAATCGTGTAGCCGCCTTGTTCATCACTTTCATTCACCTTGGTCCATTCAGCCATTGAATCAGTACTTAATATCAGTAACGTTAAAGTGAATAATAACTTGTTCATAACATTTATTTAATCCTTTTTGACAAATATTCGAGGCTTTATAGAAGCTGCTAAACCAATTAAATTATGTTCTAGAAACAATACCGTTAGTCAACTTACATAATGCATAATCCAATATATCAGAGACTTATTATGACCAACGCTATTTTTTGCAACAGAGTCGTAGGGAGCGACAAGGGTGCTAATTTATTTGATCCACATCCAAACCCCCATTGCAATCATCATCAAATTTTCGGTTAAGGATACGAAACCAAGCGGAACCTTGCTTTTGCCGCCGACGCAGGCGCATTTCAATTCGCGCTTGTCGACATATACAGCCTTCAGCACCGAAATTGCGCCCACGGCGCCTATAAACAGCGCGATGGGTGAAGATAACCAAACTAGTGCACCCGAGATCATCAGAATACCCGCTAAGGCTTCGCCAAACGGATAAACGTAGCCGTAACGCACCCACTTTGTGGCCAGCAGATCGTAATTGAGGAACATGGTCGAGAAACTCTCAATATCCTGCAATTTTTGTACCGCAAGCAAGCACATGGCAATCGAAATAAACCATTCAAGGGCGCGGAGGGTTAGTACGGTCTCGTAAGTTTCCCAACTCATAGCCAATGCCATCAGAAAAGATATAGCGAATATGGCGATGACTGGTTTGTAGCTGGTTTCGTCGTCGCCTTTTATTTCTTCACCAAAATACTCACGCAGTGCATCGTACCCACCAATGTGCTTGCCATTGATCCAAGTTTGAGGCGTCGTTTTGACGCTGTGCTTTTCCTGGAAAGCATCTGTTTCTTCGCGCGTCTTTAGATGGTGGTCTTTAACGTTAAAACCCTCGCGTTCGAGCAAGTCCTTCGCCTTGAGACCATAAGGGCAGAGATGATCTGCCATCACTATACGATAAATTACTGCTTGTTTTTGGTGGTTTGAAGTTATGTTTATTCTCCTATGAATTAGGTGGAATAGTGCATTACGCCACACTCAGGTCTAGTGCTTCCTATCCTTTTCATTGCC
Source organism: uncultured Kordiimonadaceae bacterium (assembly GCA_963976585.1). Taxonomy (GTDB): domain Bacteria; phylum Pseudomonadota; class Alphaproteobacteria; order Sphingomonadales; family Emcibacteraceae; genus Pseudemcibacter. Next base: position 1,242 of record CAXBLS010000269.1, on the reverse strand, counting down.
TGGAACATTCGGTATATCGTCAGCTGCAGGAATTTCCGATTCAATAATATCAGAAGGTATTCCTCGCCTATCCGTATCTACCAATCCGCGCCGAACATCTTCATGTGCTTTTTTAATCACTTTACGAGTGCGCTTACCATCCTCTTCTTCGGTGCTGGCAGGCCCAGCGGATTCGTCACGCTCATGCGGAGGCAGTCGCTGTGACTTTGTTTGATTCTTTTTCTTTAGATGATTAGAAAAATCGGCATCTTCATTGAGGACGTCGGTTTTTTTGGAAGGCTTTTTGGATAAAGTCGTTTTATCTTTTGTCATTATTTACCTTGATACATGGTTGGTAATCAGCTAATCCGTTTTAACGGGTTTCTCATCATTGTTGATCATGTGAAGTTGAGGTGGCAATTTTGAGTATTTTTGATATATTTCAATTGCCGGATTAGACGATGTCCAATCGGGCTTTCATACTTTGCCAATTAGATTAATTAAAAACTGGATCTTAAATTACTGAATCTGAATAATCTCTTACAGGTAATACAATTTGCACTTTTTCATCTTTAATATTACTTTTGAAATTAAGATTACACCGTTTTTTAATAAACGCATTAACTTAGTTAATATGCGAATAAAATCCTATAAGGGTCCAGAGGAACAATCTCCAAAAAGGTATTGCCAAGTTAAGTCAAATTGGACTGATTTCTCACCATTAGTCAGTATTATGAATAACGTGAAATCAATAAGTTAAAAATTCGTGTATTGACTAGTTTTTATGCAGATTTACTTAACTTGGGAATACCAAATAAACTGCTTTTTGATTTTTGCAACAGAGCCTGTTATTCTCAATTTATCTTTATTTCAGTATGCCACAGTCAGTAACGTACCCATGCGACCCTCAATTGCTCTTAATCTTAACCGGAATGCTGTTCGTGAAACGGCGAGTCGTTTTCGTGCAGTAAACCTGCGTGTATTTGGGTCGGCGCTCCATGGCACAGACAAAGACGGCAGTGACCTAGATTTGTTGGTTGATGCACTGCCCGGCGCAACACTGTTTGATCTTGGCGGTTTGCAAGTCGAGTTGGAAGACCTTCTGGGTGTTCACGTTGATTTATTAACACCTGGCGACCTGCCGCCGAAGTTCCGCGATCACGTGTTGACTGAAGCCCGTCCCATATGAGGATGAATCGTCTTTCAGACTACTGAGTTAGGCCCGATTTTATGGACGGATAAGTTGATGTTATTTTATCAACT
>CAXBLS010000268.1:0-3051 GCA_963976585.1 uncultured Kordiimonadaceae bacterium | reverse complement strand
TAAAAGTTGCACATATTCTTTAAACTTGTTTAATCCCAGCTTGCGAAGTCGTCTGGCCAAACGTGAATAAACCATTTCAAATTTACTATTTTTAAGCACAATACCTGTTTTATTAAAAACAAGTTCAGTTAAAAATTTAAATTCTTTATCGGTAAAATTAAATTCACGTGTTCTATCGCACGTCATACTAAAAACCTATTTTTATTCGTGTTACTTTAATTTTTATGGGCGGGTAAAATAAACCACCCGCCCATATCTTGTTTATTAGAAATCGCTCCAGTCATCATCATCTGCGACAGGGGCTTTCTTTTTTGCCGCCTGTTTAGTCGCGGCTATTTTTTTGGGAGCCGTTTTTTTTGCAGCTTTCTTTTTGGTCGGACTCGCAATCGATTTCTGTGCAGAGCTTGCACCATTCACATTGAAGAATGTCATTTCATCATTCATGGTATTTGCTTGCTCTTCCATGGATTTGGCGGCAGCGGCGTTTTCTTCTACCAGGGCTGAGTTTTGCTGTGTCATATCATCCATTTCGGTAACCGATGTATTGATCTCTTCAATTCCGGTGGACTGCTCTTCACTGGCCGCAGCAATATCAGAAACAATATCGGTTACATTTTTAATTGATTTTAGAATAACCTCCAGACTCTCACCTGTTTCACCAACTAGTCTCACGCCATCTTTGACCTGATTTCCACTATCAACGATAAGCGTTTTAATATCTTTGGCGGCTTCTGATGAACGCTGTGCCAACGTTCTGACTTCCGAGGCAACAACCGCAAACCCACGGCCGGCATCACCAGCCCGTGCCGCCTCGACGGCAGCATTAAGTGCCAACAAGTTAGTCTGGAAAGCAATCTCATCGATCACACCAATAATATCAGATATTTTCTGCGATGAATCTTCAATAGCTGACATCGCAATCACCGCTGATTCAACAACCTCACTACCCTTGGTTGCCACATCGCTGGCTTCCTGGCTGAGTTGATTGGCTTCCTGCGCATTTTCAGAATTGGTTTTGACCGTCGCGGCCATTTCTTCCATTGCCGCAGCGGTTTCCTCAAGCGCGGAGGCTTGCGCTTCAGTTCGTTCGGAAAGATCAAGGGTACCATCAGAAATTTGTGACGATGCACTGGCAACTTCATCAGCAGCTGATGCTATCGAAGTCACAATTTCAGTTAATCTTTCAGCTGTGGTATTACTATCCTGCTTCAGATCATTAAAAGTACCCTGATATTCAGTTTCAATTCTACTGGTTAAATCACCATCCGATAACGAACGGAGCATATCAACAACTTCAGTTAAACCTTTCTCGCAAATGGTGGAGATGGCATTGATGCCTTCAGCGATATTAAGCATAAAGCCCTTTTTGCCGGTCTCATCGATGCGTGATGTAAAGTCACCGGCGCCAATAGCGTTCACAGCTACGGCAATTTCGTCTTCGGCGTTGCGTTCTTCGGTAACATCATTCCATTCTATCACGGTGCCAAGGCGAACATCATTATCATCGACAACCGGATTGGCAATCAATACGAATATACGACTACCGATTGCAACTTCACTACGATAAGTACTGGTTAGACTGTCAAGAAGGTTTCTTTGATGTGACGGGCTTTTATGGAAATCATCCATGTTGCTACCAAGCACTTCATTCACCCGAAAAGAAGGCAAGGCTTCCTGTAAGTCTCTTTCTGCTATACTTAACATTTCTATAACGGCGTCATTGACGTAAATTATATTGTGATCCACATCAGCCATCATCACATTTGTAGAACATTTATCAAGAGCCTCTTTAATTCGAGCGTTCGCTGCAGAAAGTTCGTCTGCCTCTTTTTTTGCTTTTAGCTTGTCAGTCATATCTTCCCATTCAACACTGGTGCCGATACGATCACCATTTTCTTCAAGAATAGGATTAGCAATCAAGTTAAAGGTACGCACGCCGATAACTATTGACGTCTCGAACGTATCAACGAGTGCTTCAAGTAATCCCCGTTGGTGAGCAGGGTTCTTATGGAAGATATCAATATTTTCTCCCAAAAGGTTATTTGCATCAAAATTGGGTAAGGCCTTTTTGATATCAGATTGTGCGTTGCGCAACATGGCAACCATAGTGTCATTCATATAAACAATATTGTAATCTTTATCCGACAGCATTATATTGGCTTTTGCGCCCTGAGTAGCCTGAGTGATACGAAAATTAATATCCGCAGCTACTTTTCGTTCTGTAATATCCGTCGCATATTTAACAACTTTAAAGGGATTCCCATCTGGATCCATGATGGGATTATAAGATGCTTCAATCCAGATTTCTTCACCATTTTTGGCAATCCGTTTATATACCCCTGCCTGGTATTCTCCCCGGGCGAGTGATTGCCAAAACTGCTTATAATCTGAGCTTTCGCCATAGCTTTGCTCAACAAATATGCTGTGATGTTTTCCCTGAATTTCATCGAGAGAATAACCAAGAGTATTTAAAAAATTTTCATTAGCATCAATTATGGTGCCATCCAATTCAAACGCAATCACTGCCTGTGATTTACTAATCGCGGCAATTTGTCCATTTTGCTCGGCATTTTTTTTGACTTGGTCTGTAATGTCTGTGGCATATTTTATAACTTTAACAACAGAACCATTTTTATCGACAACCGGATTATAGGACGCCTGCAGCCAAATTTCACTGCCATCTTTGCGTATACGTTTATATTCTGCTACCTGATATTCCCCTCGAGCGAGGCTTTGCCAAAACTGTTTATATTCAGGATTGTTCTCATAACCTTGTTCAACGAACATGCTATGGTGGTTTCCTACAATTTCATTTAATGAGTAACCAACCGTATTTAGAAAGTTTTCATTTGCGGCAAGAATCATTCCAGTGGGTGAGAATTGAATCGTTGCTTGTGATTTATTAAGTGCATCAAGCTCTGACTTCATATCATCTATATCTGGATCTCTTTTAGTAAATATATGTGGTATGGACAACTTATTCATTTTTAATTTCCTTTCGGGATAGAAATTTATTTAGCTATTTTTAAATTTCAGTTTTAATGTCAGGAC
>CAXBLS010000267.1:0-3052 GCA_963976585.1 uncultured Kordiimonadaceae bacterium | reverse complement strand
CGCTCCCAATAAAATCGGCGCAGAAGACTGGGCCAACTGGCACCAAGAACGCGGCGTTTATTTCACGCGTGAGGCGGCACCGGAATATGAATTTCTGCTGAGCATGTCCGATCACGGCAAAGACCCGCTTGAAGGTGCGCTAATTAGTGCTTCGATCGGTGAAGGCTGGCATCATCATTGCTCATTGATCCTTCATCACCAGCTTGAACATCAGGTCCCCGGCGCAGCAAGACTACTTGCCAACCTGATTACCCCTCCTGACTGGAAGTGATCGCTGACTTGAAAGTAAGCTTACTATTGATTGACACTACCCGCGCATAAGGGTATCAAGCGCCAATCAATTAGCGGGCGTGATGCCCAGAAAGCAGTCATAATGACCAAATTTGCGGATCTTGATCTTCGTACCCCTATTCTTCGCGCTGTGGAGGAAGGTGGTTATGAGAGCATGACACCGATCCAGAGCAAAGCGATCCCCAAAGTGCTCGCCGGTCATGATCTTATTGCTGTCGCCCAGACTGGCACCGGAAAAACCGCGGCATTTTCGCTGCCGCTCATCCAATTGTTGCTGGCTGGCGAAGGGAAAAGAAACCCGAAAACTACTCGTGCACTGATCCTTGCGCCAACCCGTGAACTCGCGGTGCAGATCGAAGAAAACATCCGCGGATATGCCAAATACCTTCATTATAAAATAAGTCTTGTCTACGGCGGCGCTAATCAAAGACCGCAGATTAAGGCCATGGCGCCGGGCGTTGATATTCTGATCGCCACACCGGGCCGTCTTCTTGATCTTATGCAGCAAGGGCACATTAAACTTAACGAGGTGGAATTTTTCATTCTCGACGAAGCAGACCGAATGCTCGATATGGGTTTTATCCGCGATATCCGCCGTATCGTCGAAAAGTTACCGACAAAACGCCAAACTCTGTTTTTCTCGGCGACTATGCCCAAAACCGTTGAAGGACTTGCTAAAAACATCCTCACCAACCCAGACCGGGTTGAAGTGGCCCCTGCGGCGACCACAGCAGAAAAAGTCGATCAATATGTGCTGATGGTCCCTAAAAACATGAAACGCAAGCTTTTGGCCCATGTGCTTAAGGATGACGCCTTAAAACGGGTGATTATCTTTACCCGAACCAAGCACGGCGCTAACCGCGTGTCCCGCAATCTTGAACAGCTTGGTGTGAGCTCCAGCGCCATTCACGGCAATAAATCACAAAGTGCCCGCCAGAAAGCCCTCAATGAGTTTCGCGATGGCAAAATTCGCGTTCTTGTGGCAACGGACGTGGCAGCGCGTGGTATTGATGTTGATGACATCACCCACGTGATCAATTATGACCTTCCCAACGAACCCGATAGCTATGTTCACAGGATCGGCAGAACCGCTCGTGCAGGAGCCGCTGGAATATCGCTTTCTTTCTGCGATCATGAAGAGCGTACATACCTCCGTGATATCGAACGGTTGATCCGCCAGAAAATCCCGCTTATGGATGATCATCCTTTTCACCTTGAAGGAATGCAGCCAGCCGATTATGCTAACAAGGACGACGACGAAGATGATGACCGTCCACGCCGTCCACGAAGAGGCACCCGCAAAGGCAGCCCACACCGCAGAAACGAGCCTAGAAAAGATGGCGCCAAAAAGAAAGGCCCAAATAATCCGGCAAACTCGAGAAGACCTGCGAAGAGTGATGGTCAAAGCCAGGACGGTGGCCCAAGTAAAAAGAAAAAAAACAAAAACCGCAAGCATTACCGGCCATCAAAAGGTTAAAAAATATACGGAGAATAAAATGAAAGTAACCACACTCACCGCACTGTTTAGTTTACTGATATTCTCTGCCCCCCTTTTTGCCGCTGATAACCGTATTGACGGGTTGCGGCCGGACGCCCCTGAGCTGGCGCAACCTGGCGGCCATAAAATTGGTGTTCGCACCATAAATTTAATTCACAAAGACCAGATTGACGCGGCAAATATCCAAGCCGGAAAACCATTCCCCCGTTACGACCGTCCGCTAACCATCGAAGTATGGTATCCAGCTGATACCAACGAGAGCGGAGGTGTATATGAAAATGTCTATCTTCGGGACGGAAAAACACAGGTCAATTTATATGGATCAGCATTACGTGATGCGGAGCCACTAAATAGCAAAGCTTATCCGCTGATCATAATTTCCCACGGCTACCCGGGAAATCGCTTCTTGATGAGCCATTTCGGCGAAAACCTCGCCACCAAAGGCTATGTTGTTGCCGCCATCGATCATACAGACAGTAATTATCAAGATGCTGGCCCCTTTCCCAGCACACTTCTCAACCGGCCCTATGATCAAAAATTCGTCCTTGATGAAATGGCGCGCATGAGCGCAGAGCAAGGCCATTTCCTTGAAAATATGGTTGATAGCGATCAAACCGGGCTTATTGGTTACTCAATGGGCGGTTACGGCGCCGTAATCACCGCAGGCGGTGGCGTTAGCAAAACAGCCGCCGAAACAGCGCAAGTGTCACCAGACGGACTTCTCACACGCGTAATGGCGGGAAGCGGTGACCACGAAGCGCTCCTTGACGATCGCTTTAAAGCCATCGTCGCCGTATCACCATGGGGTATGGAACGGGGTTTTTGGGACGATCAGGGGCTTTCTAATGTAAGAAAACCGATCTTCTTTATCTCCGGTGGTGTCGATGATGTTTCCGGATATGAGGGTGGTACAAAGCTGATCTACCAGAAAGTGGTGAACAGCGATCGTTATTTGCTCACATTTGAAAATGGCAATCATAATTCTGCGGCGCCGATCCCCGCACCGGTTGAGGCTTGGACCGCGACCTACAATGACGGTAAAAGTGTTGCCTTTTCCCACTATGCCGATCCGGTCTGGGATCAACTGCGCATGAATAACATCGCCCAGCATTTCGTCACTGCATATTTCGGTAAAATGCTAAAAAACGATGCAGACATGAGCACGTATCTAGACATTGTCCCCAACGCCAACGACGGGCAAGACGACACCCAGTGGAAAGGTTTCCAAAATCGAAGTGCCAAAGGATTAAAGCTCGAACATCT
>CAXBLS010000266.1:0-3082 GCA_963976585.1 uncultured Kordiimonadaceae bacterium | reverse complement strand
GCGAACATCAGCCTTGATCTCTCAGACGGCACCATCACCAATATGGAAGTGATTGACCTTACTGGCTCCGGCAACAACAGCACAGCCCTCACACTTCAGGATCTGATTGATGTCACCGACGAAGACAATCTACTCATCATTGATGGCAACGTCGGCGACAGTGTGACCTCGACAGGCGAAGGCTGGATCCAGGGAAATAATCAGGTCATAGATAACGTGACCTACGACAGTTATACATCGGGTGCTGGAACACTGCTAATCGACGAAGTTGTCACGCAGACGATTTCTTAAAAAAGATACCGGTAAAGCATCTGGCTTGAGACGATGAGTAGGAACAGACCGAAGGCGAGGTTGAGTTGGCGGCGGTCTAGTTTGTGAGCTATTTTTGCGCCAAACGGCGCTGCGAGATAGGATGCTGGAGCGATGATTGCCAATCCGATAAGGCTGACATAACCAATATTTCCTGGTGGTAATCCCACCGTACCAAATCCCGTGATCATATAGCTGATGGTACCGGGGATACTGATTAGGACGCCAAAGAAGGACGCTGTGCCGACTGCACGGTGGATCGACATGCCAAAAAGCGTCATGAAGCTAACCCCCATAACGCCGCCGCCGATCCCCATCATGCTTGAGAGGAAACCGATAGACATTGGCATCAACTGTACGGCCACATGATCCGGGAAATTATCCTGTACTTTCTTGGTGCCCCCTCGCGCGAGCATCCGGACCGCGACAACGAAGGCAAGCAGTGCGAACAAAACAACCAGTGATTTACCATTTAGTTTTGACGCCGCCCAACTGCCAACCGCTGCAGCAACAAGCATAGAAAGTGCCCAGTTTTTAATAAGCTGATGATCGACATTATCGCATCGGTGGTGTGCGCGTGCCGATGAAAAGGATGTGACGATAATAATCGCCAGTGACGTGGCTATGGCAATATGCATCCGCACCGCCTCATCCACACCAAAAAAAGCCAGTGAAAACTCGAGGATCGGAACAATAACAATACCACCCCCAATTCCAAGGAGGCCAGCCATCAGTCCACTAACAATGCCAGAGGCAAGCATAATGATAACAAGAGGAGTAACTTGGGAAGCATCCCCTAGCAAAAGCTTTTCCCGATCTCCTTGATGCGTTCAACCATTGAAAACAGGCCATTGGTTCGCATAGGTGAGAGATGCTGTGAAAGACCAAGCTCCGTCAGGATTGCCGTGGCATCGGTATCGATTATTTCCTGCGGTGTTTTGCGAGAGAAAATGGTCATGATAATATAGACCAGCCCCCTGACAATATGGGCGTCACTGTCACCTTTAAAAGTAATTTTGTCACCGTGTTTTTCGTATATGAGCCAGACTTTGCTCGTGCATCCGTGGACCCGGTTTGCTTCGGTTTGGTCTTTCTCGTCAAAATCGGGCAAATTCCGACCTAGGTCGATAATAAATCGATATCGGTCTTCCCATTCGTCCATCAGCTCGAACGTTTCTTTAATTTCTTCAATATTCATCAATTAATATCATCAGTTAAAATTGTAGTTATATCAGCACTTTTTTATTACGTATAAAATATTATCGCCTGTTTCTACGATATTTTCAACGCTGTGTCCTGCTTCGCGGCAAAAATTCGGCACGTCAATCAATGTCATCTCATCTGTTGCTAAAAGCGTCACTGTTTCGCCAACAGACAATTTTTCCAATGCCCGGCGTAGACGCAGTACAGGTATTGGGCACTTGTGTCCACTTACATCCAGAGTATTTTTAATAATGTCGTCCTCTTAGCTCATGTAAATTAAATCATCTGATGCTGATTTAGCAAGTAAGACGACAACAAGCAAAGACTAAAAGACTATATCGCAGAAATATTGGCTCTTTATACAGCCAAATTCAATAGCTTAAAAACTCATTAAAACATTATAAATTAACCCTAAATTAAGTTTGAAAGTATAAAGTCTTACATGTAAGTAGAACCAATATATGAGTAACCATGAGCCAACTGGGTGAAAAAGTGATGTCATTTGATCAAGATAAATCGAATGATTTGTTTGATGTGCAGCGCGTCTTGGACAGTATGCCTTATGGTGTTGGCCTTTTTGACCAAAGTCTCAAGCTCCGCAAATGGAACAATAGCTTTTTTGCAATATTCGAAGAAAAATCCATTGAAGTCGCAGAGCAACAAAGCATCAATGACATATTCAATTTATCTCTTGAAAACAAAGAATTGCAACAAGAAAATGACAATATGTTGTCGCTTATTTCAGAGATGTATGGCGAAGCAAATCCCAACTCACCCTTCAATTGGGTCTATAAGTTTCATTTGGATGATGCAAAACTTGTCGAAATTAATGCTGAGTTTTTTCCTTCTCAAGGGATAATCATGACCCTGTCTAAGGCCAATCGCCGCGAAAATAGTCAGTTGATTGAATTCCAAGCGGCGAAGGAATATTTGGAAACACAAACCAGAGACGCCATTCACATGGCTGAAGATTTGGCTGTCGCACAGGAAGAGGCCGCCAATTCAGCACAGAGAATTCAAACCATCCTTAATGCCATGGAAGAAGGGCTGGTCACACTGAGTGGCACAGGCCGAATAGTTGTTGCGAACAACGCAATGTCGGTAATATTTGGTTATGCGCCCTCTGAGTTTGCTGGCATGGAACTCAAAAATCTTTTAAGGTCTCAGAAAATCAAAACATCCCAAGACATACGCGATCTTTTAAATTCTCACGTCGACGGATTTAATGTTTACAAATCAGAGGAGATCGGACGTCATAAAGACGGCAGCTCCATTCCTTTGAAAATTGACATACGTGAAGTATTTCTCGAGAATGAAAAACATTATACGGTTCTTTTTAGAAATGTTAGCGAACAACATGAGGCCGAAAAGCTCATCCGCCACATGGCGTGGCACGATAGTCTTACGGGGCTTGCCAATCGCAACCTTCTTTCCGAACGGCTTGATGATGCTTTAAAAATGGCCCGGCGTCAGAACAAAAAAGTAGCCGTCATGATCTTGGATCTTGATAAGTTTAAGCCTGTTAATGATCTTTATGGTCATGCTTCTGGTGACAAGCTCCTGAAGGTTG
>CAXBLS010000265.1:0-3103 GCA_963976585.1 uncultured Kordiimonadaceae bacterium | reverse complement strand
CGTAGTATGATGTTCTAGAGCGTTAATACCCCCTTCCAAATAGCACAACCGAATGTCTGCTTTCGACCCAAAGCAGACATTCATCATTTAGCATTTAATTTGGTCGGGCGTACAGGTTTTCGCCGTTAATGGGCATAATGATATTATTATTTGCTTTATATGATTCCCATTCCTGCAAGAGTTGCACAATTTTTTCAGGATATTGTGCGGAAACATTTTTGGTTTCCGTGGGGTCGCTTTTTAAGTTGTAAAGCTCCCATTCTCCTTCGCCATATGGCTGTGCCTGTTTAATCATTTTCCAGTCGCCTTTGCGAACGGCCTGTCTTCCCAAAAATTCCCATACGTGCAAATCGTCTAAATCATGAACTGGACTGTCAATATCCCTAAAATGTGAAAGAGCTGATTTGCCGGTCATTCCATGCACTTTACGCTCTTTATAAGTGGTTCCGGGATGCGAAACACTTGCAAGTTCTAATAGCGTTGGGGTAATGTCTTTAACTGAGATTAATTCATCGTCGATTAAACCAGAATATGGAACTCCTTTATATCTCACAATGGCTGGAACCTTGATTCCGCCTTCGGTAACGAATGTTTTAAAATCACGAAAGGGTGTCATGCTGACCCTTGCCCATTCGGCTCCTTGGAATATATATGAGTTTTCATTACCCATATTTTCTATACTGTTATCAAATCTTTCTTCGAACCATTCTTTGTTGTCTCCTAACTGGCTAAGATCATTTCCCTCCGCACCGTTATCAGACATAAAGATAATAAACGTATTATCATATTGGTTAGTTTCTTTTAAATAATTAAGCACACGTCCTATGTTTTCTTCAGGCGGTAAGCTGTCCCAATTTGTAATATAAAAGGGAACATTACTATCGTCTGTGTTTGTCCCGATTAGGCCCAGGTCTTTAAGTTTTGCAAACCGTGCTTTACGAATTTCTTCGTAACCATCATCATAACGGCCTTTATACAAATCCAAATCTTCTTCTGGTACTTGAAGCGGCCAGTGCGGTGATGTGTAGGCTAAATATGCAAAAAATGGCTTATCATCCGAACTGTCTTCTTCCAGATATTCAATAAATTTGTCCGTATAGTTATTGGTTGAATAGAAATTTTCTGGCAGAGTTACTGGCTCACCATTTTCCATATATTGCGGGGTTTCCGACCGCACCACGCCAAACGGATCGTCGAAATGACTAGCTGCTCCTTGCAGCAAAACAAACGTTTTCTCAAAACCTCTACTTTGTGGTTGGTATTCCGGTTCATATCCAAGATGCCATTTACCTGTCATGTATGTATGGTATCCGCTATCTTTCAACAGGCTTGATACTGTAACGGCATCCTCATTGAGATATGTTTCGTAACCTCTTTTTCCTTCTTGATTTACGTCAACTCTGCCGTTCATTGTTCCCATTCCAACCAAATGATGATCAACGCCGGTCAGCAACATAGTGCGAGTTGGGGAACATGTTGAAGCCGTATAGAAATTGGTCAGGGTTAGGCCTTGATTAGCAAGACTATCAATATTTGGTGTACTAATTTCTCCGCCATATGCTCCTACATCGGTATATCCCATATCGTCAGCGACGATTATCAGGATATTCGGTCTTTGCGCAGTTTCATTTACGTCACTCAAATTTGCTTCAGAACAACTAGTTAAGAAGGCCAAAATGATTGCAGTTATCATTCCTAAATTATTTGCTTTCTTTAAAGAAAAAAACATCTTCATATTTCTCTCCCTTAAAGACTTGTGATCATTACAATGCATAATAAAACAGGCACGAAATACCTTATTAAAAAGCGCCAAATTTTATAACCTAGTGCCCCACTAACATTTGTAAATTCCGTTTCGGTAATATGCCGTTTAACGGCCCATCCGACAAAAACTGCAATAAAAATACCACCTAATGGCATCATTATGGACGAGATGGTGTAGTCAAAGACATCGAAGAAAGTTTTACCTTCAAATACACCAATGAAATCCAGTGGATAAAACCCTGATAATACACCAAAAGATAAAACAGATAATATACTTAACATCCAACTAAGTGCACCGGAAATATATGCTGATTTTTTCCTGCTCCAACCGGTTTTATCTTCGATCCACGATACTGACGATTCCATCATGCTGATTGAAGATGTCAGTGCAGCAAAAAACAATAGTAGGAAAAATACCGTGCCAAATATTAGGCCTCCGGTCATTCCACCAAATGCGATGGGTAATGCTATGAAAGCTAATCCTGTTCCCTCAGACGGTTCTATATTAAAGGCGAAAATTATAGGAAATATTATTAAACCCGCGAGCAGTGCTATCATGGTATCAGCACCCGCAATAATTAGCGACGTTTGAGGGAGTGATGTTTTTCTGCTGATATAGGCGCCATACGCCATAGCGTTGGTCACTCCAACTCCCAATGAAAAGAATGCCTGTCCAAATGCTTGAATTATGATGTTGCTGTTCACACTCGAAAAATCAGGTGTAAACAAATATTCAATCGTGTGGGCAAAATCCCCGTATATTGCAGCATAAATAACGAGTGCGATTAGCATGAAAAATAGTGAAGGCATTAGTACTTTAACAGCCTTTTCAATACCTCCTTTTATCCCGTTGGAAGAAATCCACACAGTGGTAAAAAGAAACAGGCTCGACCAGCCGAATATCACTAAACCATCTGACGTAAGTGTGCCAAACAATTCCTGTATTACTAGCGGATCTTGATCCACAAAGTAGCCTGTTGCCGCTCTAATACTATAGGCTAGGGTCCATCCACCAACAATTGAATATATAGAAAAGACGACGATGGACACGATCACGCCAACTAGTCCCATATACCGCCACCGAGAATTTGCACCTGCTTCCTTTGCGACTTTATAAATCGCAACGGGTGGGCTGGCATTACCACGCCTGCCGACAATTAGTTCTGCAATTAATATTGGGGAAGCTAATAAAAGCACTGCCGCCAAATAAATAAACACGAACGCACCGCCGCCATTTTCACCGACAACATATGAAAAGCGCCATATATTCGCGACACCAACAGCGGAGCCAACAGCGGCAAAAATGTAAGTTAGTTGTGACGACCAAGCTTTATCAATA
>CAXBLS010000264.1:0-3112 GCA_963976585.1 uncultured Kordiimonadaceae bacterium | reverse complement strand
TCTTTTATGTTTAAGCGAATATTGACATTCTTCAGCGATTCAATCGCGTCCTTACCGCCACTTGCGGCGATATGGTTTTCTAAAAACAACTTATATGGAAGAGTTTCACCCCTCTGCACATTTTGTTCACATCCACAGACCGCGGCAACAAAAACCAATAAAAACAGAGTCTTAGAGTGCATAACGGTTAACTCCTAATTAATTAATAATTACCATCGTAACCTATTAATTCCAATTGGCAAGAATAATGTTTGCGTTGAGCGAAGTTGAAATACCTTTACTTTTATTTTAGTTTGCACTAAAATGATTCGCATGTTAAATGAACTGACTATCATCGGCGAACCACGCCGCCAACGAATCTTGAAGCTGATCTGGAACCGGGAAATGTCTGCGGGCGATATTGCGAATGATCTTTCGGACATTTCCTTCGGGGCAGTGTCCCAGCATCTTGGCATATTGGTAAAAGGCGGTCTGATCACGGTCAGACGCGAAGGACGCAGCCGGATTTACCGGGCCAACCGCGGCCAGATGGGCCCGCTTGAAGCATACCTCACCCAGTTCTGGGGCGAGAAACTCGGAAAACTTAAGGAAAAAGCCGAAAAATTAGAAAGAAGCAAAAACACTCAGGGAGTAAAGAAATGAACCAGGTCTTATCAATCAAAGAATTTATGCAAACAGCGCAAGGGACGTTCACCATCGAAATGTCCCAATTCATAAATGCATCCGCCGAAACCATCTACGGTATTTTATCGGACAAGGCGGGCCTCAGTGAATTTATGGGCTGCGAAATTGACGGCGACCTTAAAACAGGCGCCGCCATCAAATTTACATGGGAAATGCCAGAAAACGCAAAAGATGATAATTGTTCCGGCGTTAATGGCGGTACCATTGTCAATATGATCGAAAATAGGTTGCTGTCCTTTACCTGGGGCGATGAAAATCCAGAGCGAGGGCTACCGTGGGGATCAACATTGGTTGAGTTTAAAATTGAACCGGAAAATGACGGCTGCCGGGTCACCATCCTTCATTATGACTTACCCAGCGAAGAGGAAGCCAAGAACCATCAGGGCGGCTGGAGTTCATTTCTTGAACAAAATACTGGCAATTGGGCCTAAAAGGTTGAATACTTCTTCTCTACCAACGAGAGGAGAATTGATCATGAGCAAAGAAAAAACCGGTAGCTGCCTGTGCGGTGCCGTCACCATCAAAACAACCTCACCCATGGAAACATTTGGCGCCTGTCACTGCGGCATGTGCCGCAAATGGGCCGGCGGCCCTTATATGGAGCTGGATTGCGCTGGCGGTATAACCATCGAAGGTGCGGAACATATAACCAACTACAATTCATCCGAATGGGCAGAGCGCGGCTTTTGCAATAAGTGCGGTACTCACCTTTATTACCACTTAAAAGGCATGGATAAGCATCACGTTTCGATCGGCCTGTTCGCGGACAGCATTGATCCTAAACTGACCGAACAATATTTTATCGACAAAAAACCATCCGGTTATAGCTTTAAGGAAGAAACCAAAGATTATACCGAAAAAGAAATTTTTGAAATGTACGGGGCAGACTGAGTGATCTTGAAACTTTTCGCAGCCGTCCTTCTTGTTTTCACACTGTCGAGCGCGGCGCATGCACAACAAAATGACCGCCCGTTGATCAATATAGGCGCGCCTATTCATTACGTGGCCCCGGTTTTCCCCGCTGGCGTCATGCCGTCGAATGAAAAAGTACGCCTTTCCTTTACTGTGCTTGAAGACGGAACGGTGGACGCAACCAGTATCGAAGTGATAGAAACCAGCAATGTGCTTTATAATCTAAGCGCCACCGACGCGCTGGCCCAGTTTCGTTATAGACCGCGTCTTGAGGGCGGGAAGCCTGTAAAAACGCCGCGGTCACGCACCACCATCGAATATAGAATTGAAGTGCGCTGAGCGCCAATAAACCCCACTGTTTACAATTTGTTAAATGAATATAAAGAATTTGCCTCTACGCTGCAGATAAGTTGAAGATCGGCTCTTTTTAATATTTTGACGCAAAGGATGCAAATAGCGCAGGAGGGATAGTGCGTAGCGCGCCTTTAATTAACGGGGAAGTAAATGCATAGACTCCAGTATATTTTGATGCCTGTGCTTGGTATTATATTTGTGACCTTTGGCAGCTTCTTTTTGATGCTGCAATATATGGCATCGGATGCTGATGAGACAATGATGCGCTCAGAAGCCAGTATCCTGCGCGATCAAATCAGACAACGGGCGGAAATCATCACCCTCACCGCTCAGGATAATTCGGTCTGGAATCCTGCCTTTGATAATATATTCGCGCGCTTCAACATCGACTGGCTTACCGACAATTACGGTGCTGAAGGCCAATTCCTTGATAACATTGATAGTTTTATGATTTATGGCACCAATGATAAAATCATCTACAATACCGCCATCGCCGGACAACCATCCGCCGAAGACTTCATTGCGACGGGCCTTGGCGCGCATCTGCGTAGCCTAACCGTAGATGATTATGTGCGTACGGTTAAGTCCTCCGGCCTTATCGAAATTGATCAACGCCTGTTTATTTATGGTGCCAGTCTGGTTCAACGTTTTGATAATACGCTCACTGATAAAATCCCCGAAGAACGCCGCCCTATTGTCCTGTTTATTCAAGAACTCGGGACAGACGATATTGCCTCAATTTCACAGTATGCCGGCATAAGCAATTTGGTAATTCGTTATGATGATCAAATAACCGATGGTGCCCTCGCGCTTGATTCGCAGCTCAGTGAGCATATTTTTTCCACAAGTGACGTTATTAACTTCACCTGGCAGGCTAAAAAACCCGGAACCGACCTTATTCAACGCCTTATATCGCCACTGCTTTTTGTTGGTATTCTGGTCTGTCTGGTGTTTTTATACTTTTACCGTCGCGCCGAAAACTTGTTGATATCACTTAAAGATGTCGACCAGACCAAATCAAATTTCCTTGCCAATATGAGCCACGAAATAAGAACACCACTAAATGCCATCATCGGCTTTTCCCAGATGATCCAATCGGAAGCATTCGGTAAAATCGGCGGTGAGAAGAACCGCGAATATGTGGGTCATATTCTTGATAGCG
>CAXBLS010000263.1:0-3171 GCA_963976585.1 uncultured Kordiimonadaceae bacterium | reverse complement strand
CATTACTCTATCCTCTCAAGAAATAGAGTCTCCTGTAAACCCGGGGGAATTCAGTACAAGCTAAAAGAGGAGATTTCAATTAAGTGCGACGCAAAACCCATTTCCCGCATCCATAATCACCCAGTGATAAAACTTCCCTAAGTGGTTCATGTTGATGAGCCACGTTATCTTAAATGATATAGGAGTTTGTAAATGGCACTGGATGTAGAAAAATACCTACCGTACCTAGACGAATATGATTGGGCGCGGGATGAGAAAGTGGAGATGCTACGTTCATTGTGGCGTATGATGGAAGCGCAAGCTGACAAAGCGTTTGGATTGAATTCGTTGCAGCTGTCCTGTGGACAATTACATCAAAGCAGTTTACGGAATCAACAAAGCTCTGTAGATTCAAAAGATCAATCCATATCGAAGTCCTATGGTGAGGCCGCCAATAATAATTTTCACAAAGCGATGAGCAGCAAGGGAGACCAAAAATATGCAAAATGACAATAAACTCAAAGCCATTATTTATTGTCGCGTATCAGACCCAAAGCAAGTTACGGAAGGCCACGGGCTTGAGTCTCAGGAAACACGTTGCCGAGAATTTGCAAAGAATAGAGGGTATGAGGTTGTCGCTGCTTACCATGAGCGTGGTATTACCGGAAAACTCATGGACAGGCCGCAAATCCAGCTTATGCTTAAATTTCTGCAACACAATAAAAACAAAGAGCACTATGTCGTCATTATTGACGATATCAGCCGCCTTGCAAGGGACATAGAAACCCACATTCAGCTTCGTACAGCCATCAGCGCGACAGGGACGAAATTGGAAAGCCCTTCAATCGAATTTGGTGAAGATTCAGATAGCCGTTTGGTTGAGCATTTACTAGCCTCTGTTGCCGCTCACCAGCGCGAAAAGAACGCCGAAACGACCAAGAACCGTATGCGCGCAAGGTCGATGAACGGCTATTGGGTGGCACATGCACCTGTAGGATACCGCTACGAGAAACGCGAAGGCCACGGAAAAATGTTAGTTCGGAATGAACCGGTGGCATCCATTGTTCAAGAAGCTCTAACCGGCTTTGCCCATGGCCGATTTGAAACCCAAGCAGAAGTACAACGTTTTCTGGAATCTCACGCAGCCTACCCTAAAGATAGAAAAGGCCGTGTTCACTTCCAGCGCGTCAAAGAATTGCTCACCCGCGTTCTTTATGCTGGCCGCATTACGTTGCCCAAATGGGGCATCCATAATCAGCAGGGCAAGCATGAAGCGTTGATTAGCTTCGAAGACTGGACGAAAATACAAAAACGTCTGAATACTCAAGCGAGTGCCCCAATCAGGAAAGACGTGCATCAAGATTTCCCGCTACGGAACTTTGTCACTTGCTCATGCTGTGAAGCGCCCATGACTGCCGGATGGACAAAGGGACGCAGCAAATATTACGGCTATTATCTGTGCCAAACAAAAGGTTGTGATCTCTACGGAAAATCTATCAAGAAAGAGCATGTTGAAGATGCATTTGAAGAGCTACTCAAAAGCTTAATTCCACCCAAGCCTTTGTTTGATGTTGCTAGCGCTATGTTCAAGGAATTATGGGATGAACGCTCCCATCACAGGCATAAGGAAATGTTTGCGATTAAAAAAGAAAAAGGACTTGTTGAACGAAAAATCAGTAATTTATTAGATCGGGTGATTGATGCAAATAATAAATCGGTCATTTCCGCCTATGAGCAAAAGATTAAGGAATTGGAGGAAAGCAAAGCCGTTTTAGATGAAAAATAGCCAATTGTGGGCGAGCATTGCCAAGCTTTGCAGATCATTCTAGAACCGCCATGAAATTCCTTGAAAACCCTTATGAACTCTGGGATTCTGAGGTGCTTGAGGATAGAAGAAATGTCCTCAAACTCTGCTTTACGGGTAAGCTATGCTTCGACAAAAACGAGGGGTTTAGAACCGCCTGCAAGTCGCTTCCCTTCACGGTATTAGAGGGTTTAAGTGACCCTAATTCCGATATGGTGCCCGGAGCCGGAATCGAACCGGCACGGACGCAATGTCCGAGGGATTTTAAGTCCCTTGTGTCTACCAATTTCACCATCCGGGCAATAGACTTTATGCTTTACTAACAACACCTTATTGTTAATAATGACTTCGTTTGAATCTAAAATTATAACCTGAAATAAGGCTCTTTGACAGGCCAGTAGGGCAATTGTGAACAGATTGTGAATACATTTTAATAATACAAGGCGGCATTATATCTTATTTGAAAAGGGGTGGGAGGGGGAGTGCTACCTTTTCTACTATAGTGCACTTGAGCTTGAAATTATCTCAAGAAAATGTTGGTGATGTGGAAAACTAATTGATATCTCGCTTATTATATTAAATATATCAGTCTTTATTACCGTTATTAAAAGTTACATAAAGTAACTATAACGACGCCATAGATATTAAAAATCAAAGTAAAGGTAATAACAGATGATTCTAATCCGTAAAAGTATTTTTTTTACATTGCTGCTAACACTAAGTGGCTGCATGACATTCAGCACTATTGAGGAAGGAATTGATCCTCTTGTTGGTGGTTTTGTTGATAAACTTATTGACCGAATTGGCTATCCTACTACAGAACAAAATATTGCAGGAAAAAGACTTCTTATTTGGTCAACATCAAATACAGTAAAACGTCCTCGTCATCAACAAACAAATATAACTGGCAATGTTGGCGCAACCCCCTTTTATGGGACTGCCACAACATATGGTTCAGAGTCAGTTCAAGGAAAATGTAAAATTACAGTGGAAGTTGATGAAAAAAACACCATAAAAAGGTGGTTTGGAGAGGGAAATATGTTTGGCTGTCAGGTTTATGCTAATAGATTTAGCACCTAACCTAAACAAATTAGCAAGGAAGAAAAAAAGATAACCTCTTGGTGATGGAGGAATGCTCATGCTCCAATTAAATTCCTATATATTCACGGGCTTGAATACTGTTTCCATTTATAACTCTCTACCATTTAAATTCACATCTCATTACTGACTCATTCATTATAGAAAAGCCCCAGTAATGACAGATACAATTGTATAAAGAAAGAATAGAAAGAAGAAGAATATATACAGAATATTATCTATGTTAGATGTTAATAATGAAGGCTATGTCGCAATTAACTATTGGTTTTTGTTAACTCTCTAATTGTACT
>CAXBLS010000262.1:0-3202 GCA_963976585.1 uncultured Kordiimonadaceae bacterium | reverse complement strand
TCATTTCCGGCACGCCGCCACCGACGACGACGTTTGCCCCTAATTCTTTCGCCAATTTGTAATATGCAAGTACCTTTTCTTGATGCTCTCTGCTGATAAGAGGGCCAAAATTGATCCCTTCATCATCAGGAGCCCCAAGCTTAAGCCCTTCGACGCCCTCTTTTAATCGGGCGACAAATTCATTAAAAATAGGACGCTCAACAAATACACGTTCAGTACCCAGACAAACCTGACCGCAGTTGAGAAACGCCGATCTCATCACACCTTCGATTGCCTTATCCAGATCACAGTCAGCAAAAACAATTGCTGGATTTTTTCCGCCCATTTCCATCGATATATCGCGCATCCGTTCTTGTTTCACCGGTAAAGGTAATGCCGTCTACATCGGGATGCTCAGTCAGATATGCGCCGGCACTATCAGGACCAAAACCATTGACAACATTGAACACACCGGGCGGCACCCCGGCATCATTCATTACTTCACCCAACAAAGAGGTGGTCAGGGGTGTTTCTTCAGATGGTTTCACAACAACCGTATTCCCACAAGCAAGTGCTGGTCCCACTTTCCAAGTCATGAGAAGCAAGGGCAAATTCCAAGGAGAAATTACAGCAATCACACCTTTTGGCACGTGGATGGAGTAATTGACGGCACCCGTCCCGTCTGGTGTTGACATCACGAAGCTTTCGCCAGCAACATTTTTTACCATATCAGCAAACACTTTAAAATTGGCAGCACCACGCGGTATATCAATATGGCTGGCTAATGACTTGGGCTTTCCTGTATCCAGACATTCCGCATTCAGAAAATCGTCAAACCGCGCAATAATACCATCAGCTACCTTATAGAGAATTTCAACGCGTTGTTCTAACGTCATTTTACCCCATGGCCCCTTAAGAGCTGCTTTAGCTGACCTTACAGCGGCGTCTACTTCCGGCTTTTTACCTTCATAAACGTCACAAATAACCGAGCCGTCAACGGGGCTGATATTCTGATATGTTACATTCGACGTGCCTTTTGTATATGCACCGTCGATAAAATGCATGATTGTCTTGGCTGACATTTATTTTCCTTATAGTCATCTAAATAAAAAATGCCGGTTCTTAGTATCTGGTCAACTCAAACACCAAACCAAAAACCGGCTACAGTGGTCTCACTTAAGTTACAACTGTCATAAATCGATCATTAAGTTCGCGTTCATAGTAAAAAATAGCTTTACCCACTGAGCTTGCTTTCCAGACCCGAAGCGGGTTGTCGGGATAAAAATGATATCCACCAGCAAATACTTCATTCCTGTTACCACTTGGGTCAAAGAAGTAAATCGTTTGACCACGGGTAATCCCGTGTCGTGTCGGGCCGATATCGCGGGAAATATCATAACGGGTCATGATATCTGCGGCGTCTCTTAATGACGTCCAATCTTCTACGAGAAAGGAAACATGATGTAATTTTCCATCTACCTCGTGGCGGACAATCGCTAAATCGTGGGCTTTGTTGCTGCATGTTAGAAAGATGGCAATAATCATACCAGTGTCGTCATCAACAACCACTTCTGAGGTGCTGAAGCCAAGAATTTCTTCAAAAACTTTCTTGGTACCATCCAGATCTCCGCCGTATAAAAGACAATGATCAAAACGAATAGCCTTCATTCCTCGCTGATCATGTTGTGAAACATCCGGATTATTGGTCATCGGGCCGTTTTGCGATAATTCCATCTCAACATAGAGCTCAAAGCGGTGTCCAGTCGGTGCTACAAAGCTGATACGTCTTCCCACGCCTGGCTGTTCGCCAGCATCAATTGTACTTACCTCAAAGCCATCAGCTTTGAGCTTCTCTTCGTAGCCGTCCAGAGAAGCCTCGTCGCTGACTTTAAAGGCCATCAAATCCAGTCCTGATTCATCTGCTTCACGTAACACGATGCTATGGCGATCGAATTCATCATATCCTTTTAGATAAACGCGTCCGTCTGCTTCCTCACTAACTAGGTCTAATCCTATGCGGTCCCGATAGTGTATAATAGCCTCTTCCATATCCAGCACTCTGATCTGTGCAATTCCCGGACGTAATACTCCATTAACTGCCATTTTATTCTCCTTATATTTTAAGTTTTTATATTTATTATTTTATTCAATTCCCAACGTGTCAAAATCAAATACTTGCGGCTTCGGATGCACAATTTTAAACTTCATATTCGACCTTGGATAAGTTTTGCATGCTAGCGTGCAATTCAGGCCTTTCTCTGATTCCGGCATATGCGCTTTACTCATTTTTCCGGCTTCATACTCACCTTGCGTTACTTTAATTTTACAAACTCCACAGCCGCCTTTTCGGCAACCAACGGGTATTTTTGCAAATCTTTGGCGCTCCAGTGATGACAATATGGTTTCATTTTCCTGACAGGTAATAACCTTGTCGGAGCCTTCTATTGTCATTTGAAAGCCTTTGCTTTTCATTTCCCGCTAAATCCTCTTAAACAACGGTGAGCGTTTTCCATCTTCCCCGTCGGCTTTACTTAAAAACTTCTCGCAGTAGATGTCTTTTTCAAACAATCGCCCTTTCATCAGCGCCTTGATTGACGCCTCGATCATCGGTGGTGGACCGCAAAGATAAGCTTGATGTCCAGCAAACGAACCGGAAAAGTATCGCTCGGCCGCCTCATGAATAAACCCTTCTTCGCCCAACCATTCATCGCAGTCCTGTTTTTCGGAAAGGGCGGGAATATAACTAAAATTCTTATGCTTCTTTTCAAGATCTGTAAAATAATCCTGATCATATAAATCCTGTTGGGCACATACCCCATGAAACAGCGTTATCTGTTTTGAATATCCGTCGTTGAGCAACTCGGTTATCATCGATTTCGGGCTTGAAAGGCCCGTTCCGCCGGCAATGAAGATCATCGGCTTATTCTTTGATTTTCGAACGAAAAAATGTCCATAAGGTGCAGAAAATGACAGCTCATCCCCCTCCTTTAGTTGCTGATGCAAATAGGTCGTACCTTTGCCCTGCTCCACATAGCGAACATGAAGTTCGACGTGATTTGCACATTCTGGTGGATTGGCTATCGAAAAAGCGCGCGGCCCATCAACTCCGGGAATATCAAGTTGAATATACTGTCCCGCTTGAAAGCAAACCTCTTTGGGTACTGAAATGATAATTCTCTTGACCAGCGGTGTCAGGTCGGTGATTTCGGTAACAGTTCCTTGA
>CAXBLS010000261.1:0-3216 GCA_963976585.1 uncultured Kordiimonadaceae bacterium | reverse complement strand
AAGTCCTTAGTTATAAGGAACAGGCAGAGCGCATGGGAATACCCAAAGCCGTCCGCGCTGTTGCCTCAGCCAATGCCCGCAATAATATTGGCGTGTTGGTGCCTTGTCACCGCATTCTGCGCGGTGATGGCAGCCTCGGTGGGTTTCGTTGGGGCCTAGATCGCAAACGGGCGTTGATAGATGCGGAACGTCGCTCAAATTAATATTGGTGCATCAAAAAGCGAGTGGGGCGTTATCAATAACTTCTTTCATCACAAAGAATGTTCTGGTTTGACGTACCCCAGGAAGACCGAGCAGGCGGTCGCCGTGAAGTTTGCTGAAATCCTTAAGATCACGAACGCGAATTTTAAGCAGGTAGTCAAAATCACCTGCGGTAAGATGACAATCAAGAACAAAAGGAAGCTCTATGACTGCCGCCTCAAAATCACGGAAGCTTTCTTTGGTCGAGCGGTCAAGGACAACTCCGACCATTACCAGCGCGCCGTGGCCAACCGGTTCCGCCTCGATGACTGCGCGCACTGATGAAATATAACCTTCGTTAAATAAACGTTGAGTTCTTCGGTGGCACGTGGCTGGTGAAACGTTGATCATTTCAGCAAGGTCAGCGTTATTTAACCGCCCATCGGTTTGCAAATGGCGGAGAATCGCCATATCTGTCCGGTCGATATTCTTGTTCATGAAAGATACTTTCAATAATTGATAATAATATGATCAAGAATGTAATGTATGTACTATATTTTTGTCAAATAAGCGAAAATAGAGGTGAAGGAATGAGAGTACATTTCACTGATGTTTTGTTATGATCTATGCTTAGACATGACCAATAAGGAATAGAAAATGCTCGAAAAATTTGAAAAATATCCGCTCACCTTTGGCCCGACACCCATAGAAAAATTACAATCACTCTCAGACCATCTCGGTGGGGAGGTAGAAATTTATGCAAAGCGCGAAGATTGCAATTCTGGTTTAGCCTTCGGTGGAAATAAGCTAAGGAAATTGGAATATATTGTACCAGACGCTATCGCATCGGGCGCTGATACATTGGTTTCTATTGGCGGGGTTCAGTCAAACCATACTAGGCTTGTGGCGGCGACAGCGGCGAAAATCGGTTTTAAATGCCGGTTGGTGCAGGAAAGTTGGGTGCCGCACGAAGATGCGGTTTACGACAGAGTTGGTAATATCCTTCTGTCCCGCGTAAT
Organism: uncultured Kordiimonadaceae bacterium; assembly: GCA_963976585.1. Lineage (GTDB taxonomy): Bacteria > Pseudomonadota > Alphaproteobacteria > Sphingomonadales > Emcibacteraceae > Pseudemcibacter. The sequence continues at coordinate 2,017 of CAXBLS010000261.1, read as the reverse complement.
GGGTGCAGATGTGGAATTGGTGGATGAGGGCTTTGACATTGGAATTCGCGAGAGCTGGGAAAATGCTCTTAAAGACGTGGAAGCAAAGGGTGGTAAGCCGTATGCGATCCCAGCTGGTGCATCGGTTCACAAATATGGCGGTCTAGGATTTGTCGGTTTTGCTGAAGAAGTAAGGGCACAAGAAGCAGAGATGGGCGTCAAATTCGATTATATCGTTGTCTGTACGGTGACAGGTTCAACCCATGCAGGGATGCTGGTTGGTTTTGCCGCTGATGGCCGTGCACGTAATGTAATCGGTATCGATGCCAGCGGTACGCCGGCACAGACCAAGGCACAGGTCCTTGATATCGCACAAAAAACAGCCAAACTTGTGGAACTTGGCTCAGAAATCACTGAAAGTGATGTCATACTTCATGAGGATTATGCGTACCCCTATTACGGCGTACCGTCGGAGGAAACAAAAGACGCAATCCGGACCTGCGCCCGCCTCGAGGGCATGATGACAGACCCGGTTTATGAGGGGAAATCTATGCAGGGTATGATGGATTTGGTGAAAAAGGGTTATTTTGAAAAGGGTTCCAAAATTCTATACGCTCATCTGGGCGGTGTCCCGGCGATAAATGGTTACGGCTATACCTTCCGAAATGGTTGATCTGCTTTCACATTATGCTTTGCTCATATTGGTTATTTTGATATGGTTCTTTCTTCTGGAAATAACAACAAGAACTTCCTTTTCCAGTTTTTGGACGTCACTTCCTGATCCTTATTAAAAATTAAACTGTGAGAATAAGATGACCGAAATAAGACCTATTGGCGAAGGCGAATATGATGATTGGTATCCGCTTTGGCAGGGGTATCTGACATTTTATGAGGCGAGTTTGCCGGATGAAATCGCCGAAAATAACTGGCGCCGCTTTCATGACGAGAATAAACCTATTGTCGCACTCGGTGCTTATGTGGATGGTAAGCTTGTTGGGTTTGTGCACTATATTTTTCACCGCACCAACTGGGCGCTCAATGATACGTGTTATTTGCAGGATTTATATGCTGATCCTTCTGTAAGAGGAATGGGCGTAGGTAGGGCATTGATTGAGGCCGTGTATGATGCGGCAAAGGTCCACGGTTCTCCTGATGTTTACTGGATTACTCAGGATCAGAATAAAACCGCAAGACAGTTATATGACCGCATCGCGGATCTATCTGGGTTTGTTCATTATGAAAGACATCTGGATTGATATTTGTTCTTTTAAAGTAACTTCTTGATATTAAAGCGTTGAGAAGATACGATTTGAGATCAGTTTGCGAACATTTGGGGGATAATTGTGACCAGTATAGTGCAATGTATAGTTGACAAAAAAAAATCAAGAAATAATTTTTTAAAAACTAATGATGTGGTCGGAGGTATTCCTTTGCTCTTGTTAGCTGCTTGCACGGGAGGCAGTGGAGCAGGAGGACCTAGTGGCGGACCGACGACCCCCACACCTGCAGCTCCAAATTCCGCTGATCCAACGGATATTGCACTGAGTTTCACTTCTATTGCTGAAAACATTTCCGCGACAACGAGCATAGGCGTGATAACAACGAGCGATTCTGATAGCTCAAACCACGTTTACACAGTCTCAGACGATCGTTTCGAAGTCGTGAATGATGAGCTTAGACTTAAATCGGGAAATAGCCTGAATTATGAGGCCTCAGACACGATCTATATCACGATTAACGTTTCTGACACCGAGGGGGGCAGTTATTCTGAGTTGATTTCAATATCAGTAATTGATGAAGTTGATATCGTTCCAGCGCAAGGAATAACGATATTTGGAGAAGATAGCGGGGATCTTAGTGGATGGTCGGTTTCATTGGCTGGAGATGTAAATAATGACGGTTTTGATGATTTAATCATAGGAGCACGAAATGCGGATCCAATCGGAAAAAGTAATGCGGGAAAAAGTTACGTTGTATTCGGTTCGGCTAATATCTTCGATGAAAATATAAACCTTACCAATATTAACGGAGCAAATGG
>CAXBLS010000260.1:0-3243 GCA_963976585.1 uncultured Kordiimonadaceae bacterium | reverse complement strand
TATTTCCGTGGGTTTCAAATTGTTGTACGAGGTTTTGCAGGGGCGCCCGGAATATGATTTTCTCAATGGGAAAACCAGTGATGATTTATGGTTGGAATCGCTTGCGACGACGGTCACTAAACTTACTTCTGCATACGGCGCAAACACCGATGATTGGCATGAGCCGGTACCAGCAACGCGCTTCAATAATGTTAACTTTTTGGGAATACCTCAGGCTCTTGATAGTGCGGTTCTTGATGATATGCCTGATATGAACCGCGGGACAGAGAATAATATGACAGTTTTTTCTGACGGAAAGCATGTCGGATATGAAGTTGTGCCGCCGGGACAGAGTGGTTTTATCGACCCAAATGGGGTTAAAGCCAAGCATTATGATGATCAGTATTTGATGTATCAAAATCTGGAAAGAAAAAGAACCTGGTTGAATGATCAAGACGTGGAAGCTAATATCGAGAGAGAGTATAGGCTTATCGTGGAGGTGCCGAAACCTTGATCATAACTCTGGCAATCTTACTTGATAAGCATAATATTTAGGAGTTTTCATTATGTCACTGCGCTTAAAAATCCAAGATGAGATGCTAGAAAAAAAGGTTAATTCCTTAATTTCAATGCGTTTAAAGGTAGCTTTTGGGCTTTCCGTCTTTTTGCTGGTGCTCTATCTCGGTTATGCTTTTTTGTTGGGGGCTCCAGACAAAATTTCAGCTGCGCCTGTATCTGGTGAATTAAGTCTTATCGTGATGATTTCCATTCTTGTTGTAATTTTTGGCGTATGTGTGGCGGGTATTTATACTTGGTGGGCTAATACTAAATTAGAACCAGAGTTAAAAAAAATACGTGAGAAACTTAATGCCAAATAGAAACTTAAGCCGATTGTTCATCCTGTTATTGAGCAATCTATTGTTTGTTACACCAGTTTTTGCAGATGTAGTTTCCAGTGGGTCAGTTGAAAAACAAGAATTAAATCCAATCGCAATTGGGACGTTCCTTTTATTTGTTTTATCAACATTATTCATAACCAGATGGGCCGCAAAAAAGGTTCGGTCCAGACAAGGTTTTCTTGTCGCAGGGGGGAACTTAACACCTTTTCAAAATGGCATGGCTATAGCCGGTGATTTTATGTCGGCCGCAACCTTTTTAGGTATCACCGGTGCTTTGTATTTCAGGGGAATTGATGCTTATGTCTTAGCGGCAGGTATTATGGTCGGGTGGCCCATTATCTTGATGGTCATTGCGGAACGTTTCCGGAATTTAGGAAGGTTCACTTTCATCGATGTTGTAGCTTCACGGTTAGATGATCGTCCTGTGAGAATTATGGCCTCTTGTGTGTCATTAAGTATCATTATGTTTTACCTTATCGCCCAAATGGTCGGGGCAGGGACCTTGATACAGATATTGTTCGGTCTGGATTATGTATGGGCCATCATGATTGTCGGTGTTTTAATGGTTATCTATGTGGCTTTCGGTGGAATGGTGGCAACCACTTGGGTGCAGATAATAAAGGCAGCACTTTTACTGTTTGGCGGCAGTTATCTCGCTTTTTTAATTATGTCTCAAGTCGGTTTTTCAATTGATAACTTACTTATTGAAGCGACTGAAACGAGCAAGCTTGGTGAAACTTTATTGGTGCCCGGCAAATGGTTCGAACGAGATTTTATTACCATTGCAACATTTACGTTAACAATGACTTTTGGTGTAATGGGCCTGCCGCACGTACTGATGAGGTTTTTTACAGTAAAAAATGCGGCTAATGCGCGACAATCTGTATTTTATGCGACGGCAATAATGGGATATTTTTATATTCTGATCTTTATTATTGGTATTGGAGCTGCATTTGTTTTTTATAACGAACCTAGCATCTTGGATAGTAATGGGGCCTTAAAAGGCGGAGCGAATATGGTGGCAATTCATTTGTCACGCGTTCTCGGCGGTGATCTTATGTATGGTTTTATGGCAGCGGTCAGTTTCGCAACTATCCTTGCCGTGGTCGCCGGGTTGACTTTATCAGGTGCAGCCACAATTTCGCACGATCTTTATTCGCAAGTGTTTAAAGACAAGGAATCCTCTGAAGGAATGGAAATTAAAGTCACTCAATTTTCGACTATTATCATTGGTGTCATTGCAGTTTTCCTCGGTTTTGCTTTTGAAGGACAAAATGTTGCTGTGACGGCGGCTATTGCGCTTGCTATTGCGGCCAGCGTTAATTTTCCAATTATATTTTTATCTCTTTATTGGAAAGGGCTAACTACGAGCGGCACTGTGAAAGGGGGATATCTTGGGCTTGCAGTTTGTATTGGGTTAATTCTTGTTAGTCCTGGTATAATGGTGGAGGTTCTTGGTTTCGAAAACGCTTTATTCGCGTATGCATATCCCACTGTTGTTGCGATGCCTTTTACCTTTGCGGCTTTGATTATTCTATCTCGGCTGGATAAAAGTGCGAGGGGTGAGAGAGAACGTTCAAATTACGATGAGCAGGCATTGCGCTCAGAATTGGGTACACATGTCGAAGAAGCTAAGGGACACTAATGGTAACGGCTGCATCAAAATTAACAACCTTGTTTAAAGATCACCCTGCTCTGGGATTGTATATGCGGTCAATCGCAGGTGTCGTTCGCTCTCTTGGAACTTCAGAGTTTGAAGGTAGTTTAATGGCTTTCTTATCAGAAGTCGTTCCCGTTGATCACTGCGCCGTATTTACCTATTCTGATAAAGGGGAGGCAGGGCACTTGTTTACACATAGTCGAATGCCTGCCCGTGAGGCCGAGGAGTTGGCGCGAGACTATGTTGAAAAATTTCATTCTCAGGATCCAAATTATACAACGATGAAAGAGATTGATAATATCGAATATTATAGGTTCAAGCGGCAAGACTTAAACGTCGATTATGATCTTGCATATCACAACCATTTTTTTGATCGTAGTGGTTTAATAGATAAAGCATCGGCTGTGGGACGCATTGAAGATGGCAGGGTTTACTGTAACTTTTATCGCATGAGTGATTCAGTAACCTACTCGGAACAAGATTGGGATGCGTTAAAGGATTTAATGCCGTTGGCAACAGCACTGATAGCTGTTCATTACGATCTGGCTTCTTCACGTGGGTCCGTGTTTATGGATAATGGTAGTGAAAATATAGTCAAGAAAAGTATTGTACATAACGTGATCTCAAAGGACGTGCCTGTTTTTAATGTATTAACCCTTAGAGAGAGGCAGGTCTGTGAACGGATATTGCTCGGGTATACAACGA
>CAXBLS010000259.1:0-3244 GCA_963976585.1 uncultured Kordiimonadaceae bacterium | reverse complement strand
TATATCGGCTAGGCCAATTTCAGGACCCCTTCATTTGTTTGATTGCGTCATGCCCTGCGCTGGTGCTGAAGGCTTTTTGGTTATGAGTGTGGATCATGCCGTATCACTTGACCTTCCATATGTTACAATTGAGGGATCAGGAGAGCTGCACAACGCTTATTTCGACGACCCAATTCAGTATAGATCTGGTTGGTCGAATTTTGCCTCTCAAATGTTTGAACAAGCCGACATAGCACCAAAAGATGTCGACCTACTTTATACCTACGATGATTATCCAGTAATTTCTATGATGCAGATGGAAGATCTCGGGTTTTGTAATAAAGGCGACGCCCCCAGATTTGTCCGCGAAATGAATATGAATTTTGATGGCGGGATGTTGGTTCATAATAGTTCGGGTGGACAGTTATCTTGTGGTCAAGCCGGGTCCGCAGCGGGTTACATGGGCGTGGTCGAAGCAATCCGTCAGTTGAACAATCAAGCATTAGGCAATCAAGTTAAAAAAGCAAAAACGGCACTTGTAAGTGGCTACGGCATGGTAAATTATGACCGTGGCTTATGCTCCACCGCTGCAATATTAAAAAAAGGAGCTGTCAAATGAGCAATCATTTAAAGCTGCCTTTTTGCAAGAACTGTCAAACAGTTCAATATCCTCCGCGTGAGATTTGTTGCAATTGTCTTTCTGATGAACTTCATTCTCAGGAAGTCAATCCTGCGGGAATATTGCTATCTCAAACATCCTTGCAACACAGTCTGGAACCTTATTTTACGGCGCATCTTCCATGGAAGATTGGCACCGTTCAACTTGAGTGCGGAGCCATAATAATTGCCCATTTGATGAATTCAGACTTAAAAACCGGTGCAAATATAGAATTACAAAATATCATAGACCCAAACGGGTGCGCTTGTTTCATAGGCAAGAAACCTGGAAGCGGTACTGTTGACTGGAATACACTTGAAAAAGGTAATACCAAATGAACCATAATGAAAACTCAATGCCTTGTGCTGTTGTTACTGGAGGAAGCGCCGGTATCGGTGCCGCTATCGTAATTTCATTGCTAGACGATGGATATACGGTGATCAGTTTAGCAAGGCGTGCCCCCGATTTTGAACATAAAAATTTACTATTTCATGAGGTGGACCTCGCCGATGTTGACGCAACAAAAGATGTGGCGCACAAAATTTCACAAAAACATGATGTTACAGTTCTTGTTAACAACGCTGGTGTCATTAGGCCCGACTTAATTGAAGACGTAAAGCTGGAAGATTTAAATTACCTTACAAATCTGCATTTAAGTGCCATGATTACTTTAACGCAAGCTTTCTTACCCGCCATGAAGAAAAATAATTTTGGTCGGATTATCAATATGTCTTCACGTGCTGTCGTCGGACTGCCAACACGTACATCATATGCTGGTACCAAAGCAGCCATCATCAGCATGACACGTACGTGGGCGATGGAACTTGGTCAATATGGTATTACTGTTAATGCTATCGCACCCGGCCCCATTGTTACTGATATGTTCACGGAAGTCATTCCAGCAGAAAGTGAAAAGGCTAAGGCATTGGCCGAAAGCATTCCTGTTAAGCGCTTAGGTCAGGCAGAGGATATCGCGCGCGCAACATCATTTTTTATCAATCCCGAAAACAGTTTCATCACCGGTCAAACATTGTTTGTTTGTGGTGGCACTAGTTTAGGGTCGATTACCCTTTAACCGATTAGCAATGTGAAAACGGATAGATCATGGATATAGCAGAAATTAAGAACTTGGTAGAACCAACCCGAATTCATCGCAGTATTTATACCAGTACAGAAATTTTCGATCTGGAAATGGAACGAATATTCGAAAAAACATGGATTTATATTGGTCATGAAAGCCAAATAAAAAATCCCGGTGACTATCTAACGGTCAATATAGGTCGCCGTCCGGCTATCTTGGTGCGCGATGCCAAGGACAATAAAATTCACGTATTGCACAATCAATGCACACATAGGGGTGCAAAAGTTGCCGGAAAAACATGTGGTAATGCCCGGGCTTTTCGCTGTTGTTATCATGGATGGACGTTTAAAACCGACGGAAAATTAGCCGGAATTCCCCATAAAGTAGGCTATGAGGCAACGGAAATTAACAACAAAAATCCGGATCTAGATTTAAAGAAAATTAGATCAGAAAGTTACCGTGGCTTTATCTTTGCCAACCTCTCAATGGACGGCCCTGACCTTAAAAGCTTCCTTGGTGATGCCGCCACTTCAATAGACAATATGATTGAGCGTTCCCCCAAAGGCGAATTGGAAATAGCAGGCGGCGTTCTTCGTTTTCGTCATAACTGCAATTGGAAATTTTTCGTTGATAATTTAAATGATACAATGCATCCGATGATCACCCATCAATCAGTTGGGGATGCTTGCGAAGCTTATGTAGATGAATTGCCAGAGGGTGAACAACAATGCAAAGAAGCTGAGATTATATCCCCCTTTGGTAGTTCATATAAAAAATTTGATGAAATGGGTGTATCCGTTGGCCCAAACGGTCACGCCTTTACTGGCGGCACAGAAAGTATCCACAGCAGCTATTCAGATATTCCAGGTTATATAGAAGCCATGCATAAAAAATACGGCGAAGCAAAGACAAGCCAAATTCTTTCTATTAATCGCCACAACACCATTTTTTATCCTTCATTGACAATTAAAGGTGCCATTCAAGCAATCCGAATTGTAAGGCCAATAGCCGTTAATGAAACGGAAATTGAAACATGGACATTTCGCCTGAAAGGCGCGCCGGATAAAATGTTGCAAAGAACCATGCTTTACTCACGTCTTATCAATTCCCCCTCATCCATGGTCGGAAGTGACGACTTGGAAGCCTATGTGCGACTACAAGAGGGCCTTACATCAGGTGGTACTGATTGGGTTGATATGTCACGATTTACCGGCCGTGAAGAACATCAGGATGGAAACATGATCCGCGCTATCGGAACAAGTGATATTTCACTGCGCAACCAATATCAAGCCTGGCTTGATTATATGACAAAAGCAAAAACAAGGGAGGTCGCATAACATGACCACCACACCAAAAGAAACGTTGCAACACAAATGTCCTGATCTCGCTGAAATGTCAGAATTCTTATATGATGAAGCTGATCTTCTTGATCAAACAAATTTGAAAGACTGGATAGATTTATTTTCTGAAGATGGCACTTATTGGATGCCTGTGGTTGTCGGGCAAATCGACCCTCTAAATCATAT
>CAXBLS010000258.1:0-3247 GCA_963976585.1 uncultured Kordiimonadaceae bacterium | reverse complement strand
AGCTTCCTCTATTAATGAAATGGTAATTTACCGATTGATTCAAGGCGCGAGCGGTGCCGCTCTGGTGCCGGTATCACAGGCAATCCTTTTAGATATCAATCCAAAAGAGAAACACGGTTCTGCTATGGCATTATGGGGAGTAGGCATTATGGTCGGCCCCATTCTCGGCCCTACTCTGGGCGGTTATCTAACGGAACAATTCGATTGGCGCTGGGTATTTTATATTAATCTTCCTGTTGGCGTTCTTTGTTTGATGGGCGTATCTGCGTTCTTGACTGAAACAGAAAAGCAGGATCGTCCTTTTGACATGTTCGGCTTCTTTACCCTGAGCATTACTATAGCGGCAATTCAACTGATACTTGATCGCGGGGATCAGGAAGACTGGTTCAATTCCATAGAAATTATTATTTATTGCAGCCTTGTCGCCGGAATGTTTTGGATGTTTCTGGCACATACGCGATATGCCAAACATCCTTTTTTAAGTTCTGAGATGTTTCGTGACAAGAATTATGTTATGTCACTTGTTTTTATGTTTTTCGTTGGAATTATTCTTCTGGCTACCCTTGCTCTGTTACCGCCATTTTTGCAAAATCAGATGGGATACCCGGTTATGGACGTTGGTATAATGATGGCACCACGGGGAGTTGGCACCATGATCGGTATGATAATCGTAGGAAAAGCATCAGGGAAAATTGATCCACGAAAAATGATTCTGTTGGGCATGGCCTTACTTGCGTATTCTTTGTGGGAGATGACACAATTTGACAGCTATGTACCGCAAAGCTGGATCATAAGTAGTGGTATTTTTCAGGGATTGGGACTGGGATTTGTCTTCGTGCCGCTCAGTACAGTTGCCTTTGCCACACTGGATCAAAAATACCGTACCGAAGCTGCCGGCCTGTTCAGCCTAGTGCGTAATATGGGAAGTAGTATCGGGGTTTCTATCGTCATCACCATGTTGGGTATAAGCATCCAGACCAATCATTCATATCTGTCGGAAAATATAACACCTTATAATACCGGGCTGGCTCAGCAATATATGCCGCAGGCTTTAAATAATAGTACAACCGCTCTCAATATTCTTAATGCAGAAATCAACAAACAGGCAGCAACTATTGGATATATCAATGATTTTTCCATTATGATGTGGATTGTTATATTCATTATGCCATTGGTATTTTTCTTAAGTAACCCTTTGAAACGTGAAGAAAAAGAACTTTCGGTAAATGCAGGTGTCGCGAAGTAGTAACATTAAATTTAAAATTCCCGATCAAATGAACAATAAACTTCGGGCGTAGCTTTATGGAAATTAAAAGCCACAAGCCGGAGTGGTCAGAGAGATTATTCAGTGCATTTGCAGCAGAATTTAAACATACACACATTGTTTGGGCTTATTAATGGGCGTACTATCCGGGCATTTTAGCTAAACATCTTTATAATGATCATGATTTAAGATTTACCCCGCCGTCTTTTTTGTCCAGGATGATTATAATAAGATACGAGTATCATAATATTTTTAGGCTGTTAGTAAATATTCCCCTGATTATTCAAGGCAGTCCTTTTATTTATTAAACCTTTCCTGAAAAGCCATAATTCTTTTTGCTCCAAAACCATGATCAGTTGTGCCAACTCTTGTTAAGCTTCGCAAATCAATCCGACTACCACCATCGAATGCTACAATGCGAACTACCAAATCATCATGAAAATTAAACCATTTTGTATCATCGGTTGCTTCAAACCGCCCTAATGCCGGATTTTCACCCACAATTGTCCAATTCATTTGCTTAGCAACCTGAACCGCTTTGCTGTAGGCATCGGCTGGTGTTAAATCCGTCATCAACGGTTTAACCATAGGATATTTAACGACTTGCTTTTCTGCGGTTTCGTCAGGATAGTCAAAACTATTTTTCCGACCGGGAGCATTTAAAAGAGCAATAAACTCAGGTGGATTTTCAATATCTGTTGTAATGTCATGAATTCCAGGCAAGCTATTTTCTACAGGCGCATTTTGTTGCATTATAAAATAAGCTCCCCCCGTTAGAATAATTGCAGAAATATAAAAAAGAACTGTTTTCCTCCAATTATCAATCAAATATTTATTTAAAACAAAGAACATAACAAGGAATGAAATAAGACCAAAGGCATATGTCATTAAGAAACCTGCCATAGGTAGCCATAATCCGACCTTTGCCCCGATCCCCCCTAATAATATGGTTATTCCAAGCATAACAGCGATGAAGATAACCTTATGAACGCCAGATATTTTTTTTCCCATGATAAAATCCCCTAATATCCACTGAAGCAGTCTAAAATTTCAAGACGCTGTATATAAGACGACATTATATTTAAATTTAAGAATAAAACAATAATGTAGGGCTGTCTAAATGAATATATAGAGGATTATAACAATTTGATGCTCTATTAGACATGGGGAAGTTATATTAGATTGATTAGCAGATAAAAAGGGGCATTTATTGATGATTGTCATCGGATCATTGCCACCACAATATCACATAATAACAATATTGAAAAAATTGTAATAGGAGAAAACATGCCAAATAGAAGAATTAAGCATACAATAATTTCCGGGTCGGTTCTTATTATATCAATGATGATGGTGGGTTGTAGTTATCAAGATGATAACGCATCAAATAGTGAGCAAGCCGCTCCGCAAGAAACAAGCCAAATAATAGAACAAGATAACAGTGCGGAAGCTATTCATGAACGGGTAATGACGTTGGATAGTCATGTGGATATTAATGAAGATATGACTTTTGATCCGAAATATGACCCCGGGACTTTAACCGGCCAGCAGGTCGACCTGGTAAAAATGGAATCCGGCGGCCTCGATTCGGCATTCTTCGTTGTTTATATGGAGCAAACAAAGAGAACACCTGAGGGATATGCACAAGCAAAGGAAAGGGCACTGCGCAAATTTGATGCCATCCATAGAATGACGGAGCAATACCCGGACCGTATCGGATTTGCTTATTCTCCGGCAGAAGTTCGTGAAATTGCCGCTAGTGGCCGTAAGGTAGCAATGATAGGCATTGAAAACGGTTATGCCATAGGTAAAGAGATTTCATTGTTAGAAGATTATTATAACAGGGGTGCTCGTTATATGACATTGGCTCATAACGGTCATAACGATATTTGTGATAGTGCCCAGCCCCAAGAAAAACTCGGTGATGGTGAGGAAGAACACGGTGGTGTTAGTGAATACGGTTATAAAGTTATTGATGAAATG
>CAXBLS010000257.1:0-3270 GCA_963976585.1 uncultured Kordiimonadaceae bacterium | reverse complement strand
CTGCGCGAATGTCGTCTGCGGCGACGCCTGTATGTTTTTCGACCTCTTCAGGGCTGTTTACAGGATCCAGTATAAAGTTGCGCCAATCATTAAAGGCCTCAGTATCGCAGCGCTCATTGATATAGTCCTGATCCATCAGGCCCTCGCTCATCACCACATGGGAAATGGCATTGATCATCGCCACATTAGTACCCGGTTGCAGCGGCAAATGGTAATCCGCCTTGATATGCGGCGATTTAACCAGTCCCGTTTTACGCGGGTCAATAACGATCAACTTGGCACCGTCACGAAGTCGTCTTTTCATCTGGCTGGCAAAAACCGGGTGAGCATCAGGCGGGTTGGCCCCGATTACCATCATAACGTCCGTATCCATCACACTATCAAAAGTCTGCGTTCCTGCCGATGTGCCCAGCGTTTCACGAAGGCCGTATCCTGTCGGTGAATGACAGACGCGGGCACAGGTATCAACATTGTTATTTTGAAACGCCGCACGGATCAATTTTTGGACCACAAACACTTCTTCGTTGGTACATCTCGACGAAGTAATACCGCCGATAGATTTGCGGCCGTGTTCTTTCTGTATCGCCATCAATCTATCAGCAGAGAATTTTATCGCCTCGTCCCAGCCAACTTTCTTCCACGGATCAGTGAATTTATCCCGGATCATCGGGCTTAGTATCCGGTCTTCATGAATCGCGTAGTCCCAGGCAAAGCGCCCTTTTACGCAGGAATGACCGTGATTTGCCATCCCATCTTTCCATGGCATCATCCGGACAACTTCATCATCCTTGACCTCTGCTTTAAAACCGCAGCCCACGCCGCAATAGGCACAGGTGGTCACAACACTTCGTTCAGGCTTTCCGATTTCTGCCACACGTTTTTCAAACAGGCTATCGGTTGGGCACGCCTGCACGCAGGCCCCACAAGATACACAGTCCGAAGCAAGGAAGCTCTGGTCCGTACCAGCCGCAATTTTACTGTCAAAACCACGGCCATCAATGGTCAGCGCAAATGTTCCCTGCACCTCTTCGCAAGCCCTTACACAACGCGCACAAAGAATACATTTGGCCGGATCGAAACTAAAATAAGGATTGCTGTCATCAATGATGGTTTTTAAATGATTGTGGCCATCGGTACCATATCTGTTTTCTTCAAGACCAACAAGCCGCGCCATGTCATGCAGCGGGCTATCTTCATCCGGGTGATCGGAAATATAAAGCTCCATGATACCACGGCGAATTTTTGTCAGACGGTCCGAAGTCGTCTTAACCGACATTCCATCGGCCACTGGCGTCGTGCATGACGCTGGCGTACCGCGCACTCCGTCAACTTCCACCAGGCAAAGACGGCAAGAGCCGTATTCTTTAACGCTATCCGTGGCACAAAGACTTGGAATATCCACATCAACCTCACGGGCCGCGCGCATGACGGATGTACCCTCGGCTACGGTTACTTTTTTACCGTCAACCTCTATCGTCACTAATTTATCCGACGTCTTTTCGGGCGTACCGTAATCTTTTTCAGTAATAAGGCTCATTTCATCAATCCTTAAAGTCGTCTGGCCATTTGTTCAGCGCGCTTTTCACTGGTATTGGCGTCATGCCACCCATGGCACACAGCGATGAGGTATCCATAAGATCGCAAAGTTCTTCCATCAAATTATAATCCTGGCGTTCAATCAGCTCAGACCCACGGGTAGAACCAATTCGGCACGGTGTACATTTACCGCAACTTTCAATGGCGCAGAAGTCAAAGGCAAATTTGGCCTGATCTTTCATGTTCGCCGTTTCGTCGAATATAACGATGCCGCCATGGCCAAGTACTGCACCCGCCTCAGAAAAGGCTTCATAATCCAGCGGCAATTCAAAGTCGTCTTGTGAGAGATACGCGCCAAGTGGACCGCCCACTTGCGCCGCTTTAACTGGCTTACCGGACCAGGTCCCGCCGCCAAAGTCATTGATCAACGCACCAAGACTGATACCAAATGCCTTTTCTACCAGACCGCCGCACCTCACATTACCAGCAAGCTGGAAGGCTATTGTACCACGCGAACGGCCAATTCCAAAATCTTTGTAATAGTCGCCACCTTTATCCAAGATGATCGGCACACTGGCAAGCGAAAGAACGTTGTTAATAACAGTCGGTTTTCCAAACAGGCCAACATGGGCCGGAAGGGGTGGTTTGGCACGAACCATACCGCGTTTGCCCTCAAGGCTCTCAAGCATCGCCGTTTCTTCGCCGCACACATAGGATCCGGCACCAATCCGCACCTCAATATTAAAACCCTTGCCACTGCCACAAATGTCAGGGCCCAAGTAATTCTGTGCTTTTGCGGTCTCAATGGCGTCGTTTAAGACGACTTTAGAGAGCGGGTATTCACTGCGCAGATAAATATATCCCATTGTCGCACCGACCGCGAGCCCTGCGATGATCATGCCCTCAATCAGGCAAAAGGGATCGCCTTCCATCAGGATCCGGTCAGAAAAAGTCCCACTGTCGCCTTCATCGGCGTTACAGCAGATATATTTTTGCTCTGCTTTTGCTTCAAGTACCGTGTTCCATTTAATACCTGTCGGGAAGGCGGCGCCGCCACGCCCACGTAACCCTGACGTCATGACGTCATCAACAATTTCTTTTGGAGACAACTTAAGCGCCCTCGTAAGCCCTTTAAATCCATCATTTTTGATATAGTCGTCTATTGAAAGTGGGTCTATAAGACCGCAGCGGGCAAAAGTAAGGCGCTCTTGGTTCTTCAAATAATCAATCTCCGCTGTCAGACCCTGACAAAGGGGATGGTCTCTACCCGTAAGAAAACCGGCATCATGGAGCGAGTTGATATCCTCTACACTAACCGGACCATACGCCACGCGTCCTTGGTCAGTTTCCACTTCCACCAACGGCTCAAGATAAGTCATGCCCCAAGTGCCGTTGCGGATAACATTAATCTCTTCCGGCAGGGCCGAAATGGCTGCGGCTACATCATCTGCACCCATGGAAATTGACGCGGCGTCCCTTGGAACATATACAGTAATCATGATGCGCCCCCCGCTTTAACCAACTTTTCAAAGTTGTCCGAACTTACACGGGGATGAAGCGTGCCGTTGATCTCCACATTGGGTGACAGGGCACAATTTCCAAAACAATAAACCGCATCAAGCGTGTAATCTTTGCTTGTTTCACCGACATTGAGCCCAAGAAGGTCAACAATACGGTCGGTAAGCTCCCGGCTTCCCATGGCTTGGCAGGCTTCGGCCTGACAGACACGGACCA
>CAXBLS010000256.1:0-3273 GCA_963976585.1 uncultured Kordiimonadaceae bacterium | reverse complement strand
TTATGATGCTTTCACGCATACAACGATAATTGGTTTAGAAGATTATGGTTTTTGTCAAAAAGGCGAGGGAGGTGCTTTTTTTCGTGATGGTCATGCGGCTCCGGGAGGGCGTTTGCCTGTAAATACTGGTGGCGGTCAACTCTCAGGATATTATTTGCAGGGAATGACGCAGATTTCAGAGGCTGTTTTGCAGGCAACTGGCCAAGCAGAAGGAAGACAGCTTGATAATAATGACTGGATTTTAGCAAGTAATCAGGGTGGGCGTATGGATTACCATGCTTGCCTGGTTCTTAGTTGTAATGAGAGGGGTTGAGACGTGGTAAGTACACCTTATGGACCAAAGATGGACCATTTTTGGGACGGAATTTTGCAAAATGAGATACGTTACAGAAAATGTAATTCTTGTAATACAAATATACCTTCAGGATGTTGGATATGTCCTGAATGTTGGTCGGACGATTTGGCTTGGGAGGCTGCGTCTGGCGCTGCCGTTGTTTGGAGTTTTGTTGTGTATCACCGCATGTTTTCGCCTGATAGGACTGAGCCATATAATGTTGTCCTAGTTGACTTGGAAGAAGGTGTTAGGTTTGTCGCCACTGTGGACTGCCCTAATGATGACTTGTATGTCGGGATGCCTGTACAGGCCGATTTTTTTGCAGAAAATGGTGAGCAAAAGCTCAAATTTATACCAACTAAAACTTAATTATAATTCATATCATTTATATAATAAGAAAATACGAATAGATAGAAGGTACGAGAAATGTTATCAGATAAAATTCGCAGGTGTGCTGAACATTACCCGCATAAAGTTGCCTATTATCAGGGAGATAGGTCCAAGACTTGGGAACAGGTTTATACGCGCGCAAAGGCGTTGGCGGGTGGTTTGCAGGCAATGGGAGTAAAGCCAGGGGATTGTGTCGCAATTGTAGCTAAGGAATGTATTGAGGTTTATGAACATTTTTATGCTTGTATGCTTATTGGCGCGGTTCGCGTTGGCGTTAATTGGCGATATAGCCCACGGGAAATGATGCATGTGATATCAAATAGTAACGTCAGTGTTTGTATTATTCAGGATGGTTGCTTGCCCTTGATAGAACCTATTCTAGATAAGGTCTCAGACAAAGGATGCCAGTTAATTGGATTAGGTGATAATCATGGACTGTCTTCTGATTATGATACCATTATTGAGGATGATAAGCCATGTGATGTTGTGCAAGTGGACGACGACGCTCCATTATTAATTACCTATACTTCCGGTTCAACGGCTGAGCCAAAAGGAGTTGTCCTTTCGCATTTGGCCGTAGAAACAGAGATTGTTGTTGTACAGACTTATTTTTGTTTGGGCGGGGGTGATGTTTATTATAACCCGGCTCAATCAGCCTGGGTTGCTGTTATCGGAGGAATTTTTGGCTTAGCTTCTGGTTTGACTACGGTTATTCCTCATGACCTTTTTGAGATGAATAACTATATTAATGATGTTAAGCGGCGAAAAGTTACATCAGGACTTTTGGTTCCGGCAATGATGCAAAGGCTTTTGGATTTAAAAGATGATATTACCGATGAGCTAGATTCGCTGAAAAAGGTTGTCTATGGCTCTGCACCATCGACACCTACAATGATACGTGCTTTTAATGAGGCTTTCGGTGTTGATCTTATTCAATTATACGGAATGACAGAGTGTTGTTCGTGGGCAGCATTTTTGACACCAGATGATCATCATCTCGCTTTTGAAGGCGAGGCACAATTATTGAAATCTTGTGGACGTTTTGGCAGCCATGTTGACTTTCGCATTTGCGATGAAGATGGTAATGAAGTTCCAGTTGGTGAATCGGGCGTTCTCTGGCTTAAGGGGGACAATATTATGACTGAATATATCAATCTTCCGGAAGAAACGGGTGAAGTCTTGAAGTCAGATGGATGGTTGTTAACCAATGATTTAGGCTATGTAGACGAAAACCGTTATTTTTACATCACGGACAGAAAAAAATCTTTAATAAATTCGGGTGGTGTAAATATATTCCCGTCAATGGTCGAGGCCATAATATCTGAAATGCCTGAAATTCGCATGGTGTCAGTGGTGGGTATACCACATCCTCAGTGGGGAGAGGCTGTTACTGCTGCTGTAGAGGTATATGATACGGATGCAGACCCAGAAGAAATTAAGAAAAAGGTTTTCGAATATTGCTATGCTAATCTTAGCAAATTAGAAAGTCCGAAACATGTTGAGATAATGGATGCTGTACCGCTAACATATTCTGGAAAACTGGATAAAAACAATCTTCGTAAAATCATTGTAGAAAACAAGCTTACGGATTGGTAAATAGAAAGTAATTATTATGGACAAAGAGCAGAACTTACAACCCGAGATTAGCTTGTCGATTGAAGCAAATGGTATTATGACGAATTATCATGATACGGGAGAAGGGGATCCTGTGATTTTGATACATGGGTCTGGACCAGGGGTGACAGCTTGGGCAAATTGGCGCATAACAATGCCTGAATTAGCCAAGGATTATAGAGTTTTAGCACCAGATATGTACGGGTTTGGTTATACAGAATTTCCAAAAGAGCCTATCCGTGATAAACAAATCTGGGTGGATCATCTCTTAGGGTTTATAGATGCATTGGACCTTGAAAAGGTTGACTTGGTTGGGAATTCATTTGGTGGCGGGCTTGCGCTCGCTTTTCTGATCGCGCATCCTGATCGGGTGAAACGTGCTGTCCTTATGGGATCAGTAGGAGTTCATTTTGACATCACAGAAGGACTTGATTTTGTTTGGGGGTACGAAGCATCAGTTGAGAACATGCGCAAAGTCGTTCAGTATCTTGCTCATGATCATTCAAGAATAACCGATGAGCTTGTGCGTTCACGTTATGAAGCAAGTATACGTGAAGGCGTGTTAGAATCATACTCAGATATTTTTAGTGCTGAACCAAGACAAAATCAAGTGAAGCTTCTTGAAAGCCGCGAGGAAGATATCGCCGCTATTGAACATGAAGTACTAATATTGCATGGACGGGATGACAGAGTTATACCAAGTTCCTTGGCCACAAAATTAAATAATTTATTGCCGCATTCTGATGTTCATATTTTTGGTGATTGTGGCCATTGGGTGCAGATTGAAAGGGCAGAAGCTTTTAACCCTTTGGTCAAAGAATTCCTTAAAAAAGGTCTTAGACGTTAAGTAAAATTTTAACATTAAACAACAGGAGATAAATTATGGCACAAAAAGGTGTATTACGACCTGGGTTTGTACAGGTGCGGGTTCTGGA
>CAXBLS010000255.1:0-3280 GCA_963976585.1 uncultured Kordiimonadaceae bacterium | reverse complement strand
CTTCAATCTCACGGCGCATTTCTTCGGTCCATGGCTCCGCGCCGTGAATAGCTATCCTAAGTGATGTGTCTCTTGGATCAATACCAGCTTTTCTAAAACCATCCGCCAGTGCCATCATGTAACTTGGTGTCACCATAATAATCGTCGGCTTAAAATCTTGAATCAGGGCTACTTGACGATCCGTCGCTCCACCGGACATAGGGATAACATTGCAACCCGCCTTTTCAGCACCATAATGCGCGCCGAGCCCCCCTGTGAACAAACCGTAACCATAAGCCACATGCACACTATCACTTGAATTACCGCCTGCAGCACGAATGGACCGCGCCACGACTTCTGCCCACATATCAATATCACGCTGGGTGTAGGCAACCACAGTTGCCTGACCCGTTGTGCCGGACGAAACATGCGTTCGCACAACTTTTTCCATCGGTACTGCCGTTAATCCATAAGGGTAATTATCCCGCATATGCTGCTTGGTTAAGAAAGGAAACTTGGACAAGTCCGAAAGTTGTTTAAGGTCATCTGGGTGCACACCCTTCTTTTCAAATTCTTTCTTATAATGCTCAAGATTATCATAAGCATGCCGGATGGATTTTTTCATCCGATGCAATTGAATTTCTTTTAACTTTTCTTGTGATACATAAATAACAGTATCGTCATAATGTATGCCCATTTATCTTCACCTATTTCAAAACAATATTAAATGCGTTCAATCAACATGGCAATACCTTGCCCAACACCAATGCACATCGTACAAAGCGCATAACGACCATCACGACGCTCGAGCTCTCGCGTTGCGCTCCAAACGATCCTCGCACCGCTCATGCCCAGTGGATGCCCAATTGAAATAGCCCCACCATTCGGGTTAATTCGCGGATCATCATCGACGAGACCTAAATCACGGGTAACCGCCAACCCTTGCGCCGCAAAAGCTTCGTTCAATTCAATCACATCAATATCGTCTATTGATACCCCGGTGCGAGCAAACAACTTTTTAGACGCAGGGGACGGACCAAAACCCATAATGCGCGGCGGCAAGCCTGCAACGGCAGTTCCAACAACCCGTGCTTTTGGCGTTAGGCCTTGTTTTTTCGCGGCTTCTTTAGATGCTATAATCACAGCGCAGGCCCCATCATTAACGCCTGAAGCATTCCCTGCTGTTACGGTGCCATTTTCGCGAAATGGCGTCGGCAATTTAGCAAGTTTTTCTGCCGTAGAGTCGGCACGCGGATGTTCGTCCGCATCAATCATCGCAGTTTCTTTGCGGCTGATACGAACTTCAACGGGAACAATTTCTTGCTCAAAAAAACCTTCTTGACGCGCAGCTTCATATTTAGCTTGTGATCGGGCAGCAAATGCATCCTGATCCTCACGCGAGATATTAAATTCTACTGCCACATTTTCAGCAGTTTCTGGCATACTATCCACGCCAAATTCATCTTTCAGTTTTCTATTGATAAACCGCCAGCCAATTGTTGTGTCATAAATTTCGGCATTGCGTGAATAAGCACTATTCGCTTTTGGCATAACAAACGGTGCCCGCGACATACTTTCCACGCCACCAGCGATCATCAAGTCTGCCTCCCCAGCGCGAATTGCCCGTGAAGCCATCGAAATTGCATCCATACCTGAGCCACATAAGCGATTGATAGTCGTCCCTGGCACTGAATCGCCATACCCCGCTAACAATGCAGCCATCCGTGCTACATTCCGATTATCCTCACCTGCCTGATTGGCGCAACCCATGATTAAATCATCAATTGCATTGACATCCAATCCAGGATTCCGCCTCAACAATTCCTTCAATGGAATAGCTGCAAGATCATCTGCCCTTACCGATGATAAGGCACCTGCGAAACGGCCAACAGGCGTTCTAATTCCATCACAAATGTAGGCGTCACTCATTTATTATCTCCACTCGAAAAGTCAGTTACTAATTTTGAAGTCTGGTGTGAGCGACCCTTGAAAATCGCCAATATCTCATTTTTGTCATTATATATCTTAACATCGTAGATGGATGATTTACCATTGGTGTCCACCCATTTCGCCTCTGCCAAAAGGCAGTCTCCGACGATGGCTGGCCTTAAAAATTCTATCGTACAGCCAGAAGCGACTGTCACATATCCGCGCGTATTACAAGCAAGTGCAAAAGCGCTATCCGCCAAACTGAAAAGCGCACCACCGTGCCCAGTTCCATACAGATTTAGATGTTCGCGGTGCAATACCATTGAAACACGCGCTATACCATCAGCAACATGATCAACTGATAGGCCTAAATGGCCATCTAATCCTTCTTTATTCCATATAGCCTTTACGGCATCCACAGACGATACAGCATCTTTATCAATCAAATTATCTGCCTTTAAAAATTGGTTTGCGTTTTTCTAAAA
The DNA here is from genome assembly GCA_963976585.1 of uncultured Kordiimonadaceae bacterium. Lineage (GTDB taxonomy): Bacteria > Pseudomonadota > Alphaproteobacteria > Sphingomonadales > Emcibacteraceae > Pseudemcibacter. The sequence goes on along the minus strand of CAXBLS010000255.1, from coordinate 887 downwards.
AGGCGGAAACGCCTTCCGAATAGTCATCCGAGAAGCCGCATTTTTGCATCAAGTCCCGTTCCATATCAAGCTGCGTATCCAAATCATTTGAAAAAGATGCGTGAAGTGCCTTTTTGATATTTTCCAATCCAAAGGTTGGCTTCTCAGCATAACCTTCGGCCATTTCACGGACCACGTTCATTAAATCATCGGCTGGTACCGAACGTGAAATCATATTGATCGCAACAGCTTCTTCCGCTTTCACCGGACGCGCAGAGAATGTCAGCTCTTTCGCTCGGGCCATGCCAACCAAACGAGGTAATATAAAACTACCACCTGCATCTGGGATAAGACCAATATTTGAATAAACCTGAATAAATTTCGCTACATCGGCTGCAATAACAATATCACATGCCAGTGCAATATTCGCTCCCGCGCCAGCAGCAACGCCATTTACGGCCGCTATTGTCGGCACCCGCAAGTTATAAAAACGACGCAAGAATGGATTATAACCTTTTCCAACGGTTTCGCCTAAGTCTGGGCGTTGACCTCCTGACACATTACGGTCATTTAAATCTTGCCCCGGACAAAAAGCCCGACCTTCCCCTGTTAACACCAGACAGCGAATTTTTTTATCTTCGTCTACAGTTTCTAAAACTGCAGTTAATTCCTGTAGCATCTGATCATTTATGGCGTTCAGGCGTTCTGGTCTGTTCAACTTAACCCAAGCGACACCTTTACTCATTTCGAAACATATCGTTTCAAACGACATTCCATTTCCCCTTGGCAGTTTTGTGTGAAATATTAATTTATTGACTGACCGGACAGTATATTAATTAAACTTGATTAATGTTGTCAACAAATATAAAGACTATCTCAGAATAATTTTTCATTTATGGTGACGCCAT
>CAXBLS010000254.1:0-3286 GCA_963976585.1 uncultured Kordiimonadaceae bacterium | reverse complement strand
ACCGTGCCCCAAGTCAATATCCTGCCAAAACGGAATGTCACTCTCTGCGCTTGCCGCCAGAACAGCTGAATAGACTTCATTTGCCTTAACACCAGGTTGTAGTTTTGTAAGAGCAATGTTTTTTAAGATTTGATTGTTTGACCATGCAATTTCAGCTTGCTGATTAGGTTTTCCTAAATACACGGTTCTCGAGCCCGTGATCCAGTATCCTGAATTATGAAGTGAATACTCCAGTCGCACAAACCCTTGTTCATTTAATACGGCACGCGGTTCACATCTTGCGTATAGCTCTTTAATCGCGTCGCCTTGTACAACCACTAAATTCCCCACACCCGAGCCACCAAATTCGCCCACATGAACGCGAAACCGCTCTGCATATTCCCATAATGGATAACTAAGGGTGTCTAAGGCGGCGCCTTCGCTGTGGTTTAATGCACTGACAAACCCGCGGTCCCCCATGCGGCAGGCAATTTCAAGCAACCTTATTTCGGCGTCTGTTTTCGTCATCTTTAAATCAACAAACGCTTGGTCACCACTGACCGTATTTAAACCGTCAATACTAGCCTCTAATGCACTGAGTTGTGCTGTGCTCATATAGTTTTCGTCAATGGCTACTTTCCCAGAGATATGTTTCTTAAGAGCAGCAGCAATTGATGCTTCGGGAGAATGCTCCGCGAGCTCATATATCACCACATCGCCGTCCCAGTTTAATTGTCCCGGAATATCAGCGAGATCGTAGGTGCAAGCTATAATGCGTTTTCCGGTATTGTAACAAATGTAGAGAGCCACAGGTTGAACGAGTTTTTGATCCAAATAAGGAAATACAATACCGCAAGATAAATAGGTTGTGTTGCTGCTACCAAAAACGAGAATGCCGTCATAGCCTTTCTGTCTTAATTTCTTTTCGATTTTCTCGTTGAGGCTTTTTTTCTCACTGGATGAGAAAGAAATGTCATTCATTCTGGACATTATTGTTTTTCCTTAAATTTTACCCTGCGGTAATTATAACATTTTTCCTAAAAATTCTTTTGTTCTCTGGTGGCCTGGGTTTTCAATCACCTGCCTTGACGGGCCGTCTTCTATTATCTCCCCATCAACCAGTACCAATACCCGCGATGATGCATCTTTTATAAAATTAATTTCGTGGCTAACAACTATCATGGTCATACCGTCTCGGGCGAGGGCCTCCATAACATCAAGCACTTCTCTAACCATTTCCGGATCAAGTGCCGATGTTGGTTCATCGAAAAGAAGTATCTTTGGATCCATGGCAAGTGATCTAGCAATCGCGACGCGTTGCTGCTGACCGCCAGAAAGCTGTTCAGGGTAACTATATGCTTTGTCTTCAAGCCCCACTCTCTTTAGCAACGCAAAGGCGGATTCTTTTGCATCAGCTTTGGATTTTTTGCGCACCTTTGTCGGGGCGAGCATTATATTTTCCAAGGCCGTTAAATGAGGAAAGAGAGCGAAGTTTTGAAACACCATTCCGATGTCACGCCTAATCTCGTTTATATTATTTTCTGAGCCCGTCACCTCGAGATCACCAAAATATATTTGTCCCGATGTCGGTTCTTCTATTCGATTTATGCATCGGATAAGCGTGCTTTTTCCGCTACCGGAAGGCCCCATTATAGCAACAACTTCACCTTTATAAATAGTTGTCGTAAGTGATTTTAAAATATGCAAATCACCAAAGTATTTATTTAGCTTTTCAACACGAAGAATTGGCTCTGCTTGAGGTGCATTGTTCATTTTTTTAATCCCGCTTTTCTTTCAAGTTTCATGGTGAATATGGTCAATGGGATAAGAATGAGAAGATATAGTAATGTACTCATAACAAGAGGTGTTGGGTTTGCTTTCCACGCGGCAACAATTTGCGCCGCCTTTAAAAGCTCAGTAATCGCCAGAATAGTACAAATCGAAGTATCTTTAATTATCCCAGTCCATTGATTGGCAAGTGTTGGCAAGACAATCCGAAATGCTTGTGGCACCAGTATATATTGGTAAGTTTGCATTTGAGATAGACCAAGCGACTGCGCCGCTTCCACCTGAGCTTTGTTAATGGCTAATATTCCTGATCTAAAGGCCTCACCAATATAAGCTGCGTGGACAAATACGATAACGATCACCGCTGATTGAAACGGAGAAAATGTTATGTTTAAGAAGGGCAGCCCAAAATAAACAACGATCAATGCTACCACGATCGGCGTCGCTCGGCAAAACTCGAGATAGGCAATTAAAAGTGCATTGGTAATGACGCTACTGTGTATTCGCAAAACTGCAATGAGAAGTCCGAATGCCGTCGAAAGTATTATGGAAACAACAGCAATTTGAACTGTCACCCATAACCCAGAAAAAAGTAGCCCCCATTGGCCATCCATTACCTGCATATTGAAAAAAATATGTCTAATTTCATCTATATTGAAATCGTTCATCATTTAACACTTGCTCCAACGGCGACTGCGCTTTTCAAGTCGGCTTGACAACAAAACAACTGGCAGAATAATCAGAAAATAAAGAAAGGAGACAAATATTAAAGGTGTTACCGACCCAATGACACCTTCCATTTGACGTGCTCTGGCAATCAATTCAGGTACTCCAACCACATAAGCGATGGAGGTGGTTTTTAAAATATCAATTAGAACGGAAGTAAGCGGAGGAATAATAACCCTTAGTGCCTGTGGCAGAATAACCCACCTCATTGATTGTAGGCTACCCATTCCCAGCGACTTCGCGGCTTCAACTTGCGATCGATCAACCGAATTTATGCCGGATCGAAAAATCTCTGTGGTGTAGGCACTAAACAAGAGAGAAAGAGATGCGATCACCGAGTTTGTTGAAACTAGATTTAAGCCTACATAAGGCAATGTAAAATAAACCAGAACAACAAGTACCATGGCAGGGATAGAACGAAATAGCACGACGTAAGCGGTAATAATTCCGTTTAGATAAACGTTGTTATAATTTCTTACTATGGCCATGCTCAATCCAATGATTGTTGCCCATAAACAGCTATGAAGGGATATTTTTAGAACAAGTATCAGCGGGGATATAAAAATATGGTATCGGCCTTCCATTTTTTCAAAATTAAAGAATTGCTCCCTAAATAGCGACCAATCAGCGCTTGAAAAAAACAAGACGTAAATCATAAGAGCCATAAAAGCCGCTAAACAGACTAAATGGATTATGTTTTTAGGCTTTGTAACAAACGAGATCTTATTTCTCCTCTTCTTCATAAAGCACGTAAGCGGAATTATTTTTATCAGGATAAACGCCGTGATATTTT
>CAXBLS010000253.1:0-3344 GCA_963976585.1 uncultured Kordiimonadaceae bacterium | reverse complement strand
CATACCTTTTTCGGCAAACAGTGGCTGAAAAACATCGAGCATGTGATTGTCCATCACATAATCAACCTCTTCGAAACTATCAAAAACATACGGGGACAAAAGCACCGACATTTCCGGAATAACCGCTGAGCCGCCGCCAATGGTAAAGCCGCCAAACTGTATTCGGTTGCGCCTTACGTTCGTCATAGAGATAGGTTCGCCGCCCACTTCACCACGGATCAATAGCTTAACGTCAAAATTGCTGCCTGTTTCATTGGCGGCCAAAAGGTTTTTGTTAAAAATTTGCCAGTCCGCATCCCACGGCGTACCTGGTGCAGCAAAGGCACCAGCAATTAACTTGACCTGCGCACCTTCCTCTAGATCCGTTTTGTCAGTTGAAAGTAAAAAGAAATAGAGACCAAAGAGCATCGGGATGATAAACAAAACCCATCCACCTAGCGCCTTTAGTCTCGACCTATCATCCATAGTATTACCTTTTTCACCTTAACCCCAGGTTGGCTGAATGGGCGCTTCAAGCCCTGTTTCTTTCAGACAATTAGCGCGAAGCTCATCCATTGATGGTCCCAAATTGAAAATCTGGTCCGTCTTAATGGTTGGTGCCATTTCAACGCGAAGTGCATCTGTTGCCACCACATCGATTGAAAAATCATCGTTTATCACCACACCGTATGATCTTGCGCCTTCTATACCTATTAAGCCCCGTTTCACTTCAAGTGCTACTTTATCAGCGTCACGCTCAAGCGGGTTGCCCCATCCGGCACCGCCCCATGTATTGTAATAAAGTATATCGTCCTTTTCGACTTCAATATCATCACATTTGGACGGCAGCGCCACTTCCTTGCCATCGGCGCGCACCAATGTTTTTGTTGAACGCATTCCAGGATTTCCGCCATTTACGCCCCACGGATAAATAAACCAGCGATCATCATGGATCGAAATAGTGCCTTTTTCAAGGAAGCGGTATTTAATGGATATACCGTTACCACCGCGGTTCAGACCAGCTCCACCGCTATCAGCAATGCTTTCATAGCGTTCAATGCGAAGCGGAAAATAGGCTTCCAAAAATTCATTGGGAACGTTGGTAAATCCTGGCCAAAGTGAATGGCCATCCGGACCATCACCAAACGGACGTCCCGGTATACCGCCAAATCCAATTTGAAACAGCTGGAACCATTCACTGTTTTTATCATATCCTGAATACATAAGATGCGGGCTTGATGAAAATCCGGCCGCACTTAAAAACTCCGGCTGCCGTTGACCAAGAAGGGCACCGAGCACATCGAAAATTCGCCCAAGTGCGTGGGTCCGACAACTAAGTGCTGCCGGGAATTTCGGCTTAAGAAGTGACCCTTCCGGAATACGAACATCGACAAGGTCATAAAAACCGTCATTGAACAAAATTTGCGGATCAAACACCATGATCATATATATGCCAAAGAACATCTTGAGCATATTTTCATTCATCAGAAAATTAATGGAGCTTTCCGACTGTGGATCCGTCCCTTCCCAGTCCAGTATCACACGACCATTTTCTTTCCACATGGTACATTTGATTTTGTAGGGGCCGTATCCACGACCATCATCACAAACATAATCTTCGAAAGATACTTTTTCTTCACCGATTGAGGTTTCAATCAAATGGGCCATGGCACGCTTATTACGCTCTAAAAGCTTATCGGTGGCGGAAACAAAAACATCATCGCCAAAACGTTCACACATTTCAAGAACCCTGCGTTCTGCCATCCGGCACGCGGCGACGATTGCGTTGAGGTCTGCGCCTGCCCATTCAGGCATACGGCATTGATGGAGAACGATCTTTAAAATGTCATCCTGCCTCTCACCCTTTCTATACAGCTTGATCGGCGGGACCCTGATTCCTTCCTGGAATATGGAGATAGCCCGTGTAGGAAGCGATCCCGGAACCATACCACCCACATCAGTCATATGGCCAAACATCGCACCCCATCCCACAAGCCGTTCTTCACGGTAAACAGGCATGAGTATCAACCAGTCGTTGGCGTGGCTCACCGCCCCGTCACAAGTATATGGATCAGATAACCAGAACACGTCACCTTCTTCGATGTCGCCGTCATAACCATCAAGAAATCCTTGAATGAAGGAACCAAACTGCCCCGCAAGCATTGCACCGTTATGGTCAGCGATCAGCGGGAACGCGTCCCCCTGTTCACGGATACCCGGTGACATGGCGGTGCGGAACAATGTCGCATCCATTTCATGCCGGGCATTTTTAAGTGAATTTTCGATCAAATCTAAAGTAATTGGATCGACATCCACAGTGTTAAATGGCGAAGAGTTGTTTTCTATAATTTTTGCAACCATGTCGACCTCCTTAATTTGCTGGATTAATTAAAATGTTACCGTAAGCATCGACCGCTGCCACATGATCACTTAAAATCAGTGTGGTCGAATCCATTTCGGTAATGATGGCGGGTCCTGATATTTTATCACCCGAACTCAGTTTATCCCGGTCATAGACGCTGGCCTGCTTATCGCTATCGTCTATCCATACTGTTGAATGTTCAATAAAGGCCGCTTGCGGATTACCGTCACCGCTTTCAATTTTACTGGCCTTCACATTTGCAGCCTTTCCAAGCACCGTAACCCGCAAGTTGACGAGCTCTATTGGCACATCAAGTCTGAAGGTGAAGAGCTTTTCATGTTCTTTGTGAAACGCATCAGAAAGTACGGAAAGTCCGCTAGCAGCAAAGCCATCAAGCTTGATCGGTAGAACCACCTCAAAGCCTTGACCCTGATATCGAACACCGGCTTCATATTCAACTTCCTGCTCATTTTGTGGCACACCTTGTCCAGCAAGTTCATCACTAACGTTAGATGCCATTTGTTTGAGAACAGCTTCAAGCTCCGCGCCGTCCGCCGTATCTAGCCTGCTTGAAAAACTGCGCGCCATTTCAGAACGCATCCTCGTTGTCGCGTCTCCGTAAGCACACAGCACACCTGGTGCACTTGGTATGATCACCGGCCATGATTGCGCAAGCTTACCAATGGCATTTGCCTGCAGTGGTCCTCCACCGCCAAAAGCCATTAATGCGAAATCGCGGCTATCATAGCCCTGCTGTACAGAAACCAATCGGATCGCCCCGAACATATTCTCGTTTACAATATCGATAATGCCGGATGCAGCTTGTTTTAATCCAATGCCGAGTGCATCTGCTACTTTTTGCACTGCCACTGATGATGCATCCACATCAAGATCCATTTCACCACCAAGCAGTGACTTGGGCAGATAGCCTAGAACCACGTTGGCATCTGTCACCGTAGGAAGATCACCACCTTTACCGTAACATGCCGGTCCGGGCACCGCG
>CAXBLS010000252.1:0-3386 GCA_963976585.1 uncultured Kordiimonadaceae bacterium | reverse complement strand
TTGGCGCTGAAATTTGATCCTGAATATCGTAAGATTTCTCAACGTTTCCTAGACAGCTCTGAAGAGTTTGAACTCGCGTTCGCGAAAGCATGGTATAAATTAACACACCGTGATATGGGTCCTAGATCACGTTATATCGGATCAATGGTGCCGGAAGAAGAAATGCTCTGGCAAGATCCTGTTCCTGCGGTTGATCATGAACTAGTGAATGCGCAAGATATTTCAGCGCTTAAATCAGAGATTCTGGCTTCAGGACTTAGTGCTCAAGAGCTTGTTAGAACCGCTTGGGCATCAGCCTCCACATTTCGCGGCACAGATATGCGGGGCGGCGCAAACGGCGCTCGTATTAATCTCGCGCCGCAGAGTGACTGGAAAGCAAACAATCCTGCTGAACTTTCAAAAGTATTGTCTAAGCTAGAAGATATCCAGAATGGATTTAACAATAAACAATCAGAAGGAAAAAAAGTTTCCCTTGCCGATTTGATTGTATTGGGCGGTTCTGCGGCTATTGAACAAGCAGCTGAAAAAGCCGGACATGATCTGAAAATACCGTTTGTGCCGGGTCGTACCGATGCAACGCAGGATAATACCGATGTTAATTCCTTCGCTGTACTTGAGCCAACCGCTGACGGCTTTCGAAATTATTTTGATGCAGGGAATAAAAGAGCTCCTGCTTCTATGTTGATCGAGAAATCATCTTTACTCACTCTTACAATTCCTGAGATGACAGCGCTTGTTGGCGGCATGCGTGCACTTGATGCTAACGCAGGAAAATCAAAGAACGGGGTATTTACGGATCGTCCTGGCACTTTAACTAACGATTTCTTTATTAATCTACTTGATATGTCCACTGTGTGGGAGAAATCTAAAAGCGAGCAAGGTATTTATGAAGGACGCGACCGAACCAGTGGTGCCGTTAAATGGACGGCGACACCAGTTGATCTTATCTTTGGATCGAACTCCGAATTACGCGCAATTGCCGAAGTTTATGCGTATAAAGACGGGCAAGAAAAATTCATATCCGACTTTGCGGCCGCGTGGAATAAGGTTATGAACCTTGATCGTTTTGATATGAATTAATTTATTGGGTAACAAACATAATTAGAATGGCGGCACATTAAAGGTGCCGCCATTTTTTTAGTTGATGTTTGCTTTTGGCCTACTAAGCCTCACCATTAAGTGAGAGAATGCATTGGCAAAGTTACCCCTACAGACTTTGCAGCATAAAGAGCCGCGCCAATCACAGGGCTAAAAGCAGGAGGTAATAAATCATAATGTGAATATTTGTCAGATAAGTGCTCTTTTAGCGGCCCTAAGATCATATCACCTGCCGCAAACACGCCCCCTGAATATGAAACAGGGACAAACTCGCCGTCTGGCCAACTTAGATTAATACGGGTTACATCCACCACTTGTGCCAACTCTTTTCCCGCTGCACGGAATATATCAAGAGCTGCCCCATCGCCTAAATTTGCTGCTTCGTTCACATATTTTGACAGGCCTGCTATTTTACTGCGGTCACCATTCCAATCCCCATGTATAAGCCCGACAAGGTCTAAGGGGTCACGAAGCCTTAATTTATCCATAATTATATCAAACAATGGTCCTTTTTTTGCTCGGCCATCAGCCATGCGGGAAAAAAGGGCAAGTCCGCGCCCCGCGATCCAGTAGCCGGAGCCCTCATCCCCAATAAGTTCGCTCCAGCCCCCGGCACGCGCAGAGTTGCCTTTATATTCCCCGTAACCGATAGATCCCGTACCTGCAACGATGTTAATGCCATCTAGGCCCCCAAGAGAGCCAGCCCAACCGCAAACCATGTCGTTACCACAAGAATATTGCGTCTTGCTAAGCACCCCTTCTGGCAGAGCGTCTAACAATTGGGTCGCTTGGCGGTCTTCGCCGTAAGCAGGCAGTCCAAAAAAGCTATATGTAATTTTCTCTGGTGTTATTGCCGCCTTCGCACAAAGTGCCATTAGACCACGACTGATAACACGCTTCGATGTTTCGAGACCTATTTCGAGGTAATAGGATGTGGCCTCATTATGGGTTGCAATAATTTCACCAGAAGAGCTGATTAAAATAAAAGCTGTTTTTGTACCACCACTATCTACACCAAGAAACATAATTCATTCCGCCTCAACTTCTATTTCTTCTTCTGGCTCAATAGCGAGAAGCAATGCTGCTATAATCGCCAATACAATACCCGCAATCTTTACCGTGTCCGGCACAACACCCAGAATTATCAATGCAATCACTGCGGTGATTAAGGGCGCGCCTGCATTGGTCATTGGTGACACTACAATGGCTTTGCCGTATCTGAAAGCATAAACAAGGCACAGAGCCCCCAGCGAGTTTAATATTTGAATACCAGCCGCCAATCCAATGCCTTCAGCGGTCCATTGTACCCCCACTGACATATCCGTCATCCAAAGCGCCACGGGAATGAGTAAAAGGCTCGTGAGCATCATGTAGAAAAAAATACTTTCTGCATGCATCGTCACATTGGAGAGCTTCATAAAATAAGCTTGAACACCCCATGCCGCCATAATACAGAGAGCCAGCGGAAACCATAATATGCCAAAGTTGCCACCATCATTGCCTGAGGAATATTCAAACATCTGTAACGAGACAAGAGCCAGAACAACGCCCAATGCACCAAGCTTTGTGGTCCGTTCTTTCAGGAAAAGGTAGGATAGAGCAACGGTAACAATTGGCGACAAGGCAATGATAGGGAAAATCAGATATGTGGGCCCAACAGTTACTGTATGAAATAAAATCATCTGACCGCCCGCACCTAAAAAGCCAATGATGCAGCCAAGCAAGATTGATTTTTTGTCATACTGCAACTCCCAACCTATCAATTTTAATGCAAAGATTGCGGGTGGGACCATCGTCGCAGCCCAAATGACATAAATCATTGTCTCAGGTAAATCACCCGCAGACAGACCCGTAAAGGCGCCCCAAAGACCCCAAAACAAGGTGGTGACAATTGCATAAATAAGCCATGGTTTCGATTTCATGATTTCCTCCCCTGAGATCACGGGAGCGTACGTTACTTTACTAAATTAGTCAAAACCCTGTCCTTTGAAAGTAGGTTCTGGGGCAAGAGCGGTCATTCGATAAAATTGCGATAGTAGGCTCCTTTGAGTGACTGCTTTCGACCCAAAGCAGACATTCGATTTTATCTTTTCACTGCTCGCATTGGATTAAAATCAAAATTAGAGATATAATTAGCTAATATTCAATAATTATTTTCTTTTTTAATCTTCATGGCATTCAATTTTAGCCGAATAGCGAAAAGGATACGGGGTGAATTTCTTAGTAACCGTTGTGTTCCCCGTCGAAGCCTATGAGACCATTTAAAGTATTTGCATAAGAGAGGTTTT
>CAXBLS010000251.1:0-3409 GCA_963976585.1 uncultured Kordiimonadaceae bacterium | reverse complement strand
TCCTTTTGAAAGCACCTGGTTCTCGCTCCCCCGGCAGCCAGGTGCTTTTTCATTCCAGATCCTTCTCTATTCCCGGCCAGTTGCCGTCAGCCTGCTTTATATTACCGGGGATATCTTCCTCCCACGTGCTCTGAACTCCTTTTGAGTAATTCAGATAAAGCTTGTCGTCCACTATTGACCATGCTTCGGGAACTGTTGACGCCGTATTGCCCTGACTAACCGCCCAGGCGCAATAGCCACCATATTGCGGTGCGTATTTCTCGGGATCAGCCTCGAACATCTTCTTATGCTCTTCATTGGCAAAATGCCACTCGGTCCCCATCCACTCGACACTGTAGTCACTGTTGCCCTCAACCGGTTTTCCTTCGGTGAAATAGGCAACAACGTCATATCCTTCGACAGCCGTTCCAAACAGAGTGCTGTAATAGCGTTTTTCCGCTGCTGCGGTCTGTGCCATCGCGACAGAAATGATCGCAATAAAAAGTGCAATTGCGACGCCTTGAAGATTAATCCAACGGTTCATCATCATGAATACCTCACATGCGGGGTTGAAAACCATGTCTTTGCAATGAGAAGAAGATAATGAAATCGGCATCAACGGCCAGCCACATTTAATAACAATGGCGTGAACGCTATCGCCGTATTGGACGCCCACCGACATAGAGGAGCGCAATCGGCGAGATGCGCGACCCAGGCAATATCCGCCCCCGGCCCGACCAGTAACGTACCAAGCGGCGTTGCACCAATGATAATATTGAGTCCCAGCAAGACGGCAATCATAGTCAGTACACCGCGCATGCCATATCGCGGTACAAGAATAATGGTCGTCGCCCCCATCGCTCCAAATACAGCCCCCGATGCTCCGTAAAGCGTAACGTCTATATTCGGGACCGCAATAAAGTACTCGGCCACTGCGCTGAGCCAGCCCGACGCAAAATAAAGGATTAGATACCGCACGGCACCAAATCGCCGTTCCACCATAGAACCGAACGCCAGCAGCATTCCGGCATTCAAAATCATATGGCTCCAATCATGGTGGAGAAACATATGGCTGTTCAGGGTTATGAATATATGTGCCAGGCCAGCCGGTGTCGGCTGTTCTATAATCGCGGATATCACAGCCGGACGAAAAGAAAAATTCTTATAAACCCACTCAAACGTTTCTGGTGTAGTGACGGTCAGCAACAGGTGAACTATGAAGATGGCCGCAACCAAGTAGACCGTCACAGGCGGCACATTGAAGACCGGTTCCCGGTTTTGTTGTTCGTCTGTCACGCGGTCCCATTCCGATTGATTTTAGGAAGTGGCCGGACCATAAGTGTATTTCCCCCCTTTTTCAAGAGCCCTCAAATAGGCCGGGCGTTGCTGAATCTGAGCGACATAATTGGAAAGGGCCGGATAGTCATCAAGTATTCCGCGCGCGCGCGCCGCCTCCAAAGGAAAAGACATCATGATGTCTGCACCGGTAAGATTGGCGCCAACAAAAAACTCGCGATCTGTCATTTCACTGTTCATAAAAGAAAAATGATTTGCTGTCTCGTCATCGATGCGTGGCATCAACGGCGCGGCCGCGTCACCAAGTCGTGCGGTATATAACCGAAGCAGTAAGGGGAGCATTGCCGAACCTTCCGCATAATGCAGCCATTCCACATATTTTTCGTATTCCTTCGTCCCTGTTTTCGGCGTGAATTTACCACTTCCGTAAGTGCGGATGAGATAGTCAGTAATGGCACCGGATTCATGAATGGAAATGTCTCCATCCATGATAACCGGTGATTTTCCGAGAGGATGGATATTCTTCAATTCCGAAGGTGCCAAGCGAGTTGTCGCATCCCTTTGATAATTCACCACCTCATAGTCGATGTCGAGTTCCTCCAACAGCCATAATATCCGTTGAGAGCGGGAGTCATTGAGATGGTGAACAGTTATCATTTGCGGGTACTTTCTCAGAAAAGAATTTATATTGAGTGGGAAACTAGGTTATCCCTCATTCAATGCCAGAATTTTGGCGATTTCGCTGTCATCATATCCGAGCCCGCGCAACACCTCTTCCGTATGCTGGCCAACCTTCCCAGGAGGCGCTGCAACTTTCATCGGACTGTCTTCATTCGCGATAAAGGGAGCCCCTACCAGGCGCAGCGCCTCATCGAAACCATGAACATTCTCAGCTTTCACTAAAATACCACGATGTTCAAGTTGCGGATCCGAGGTCGCTTCGCCAAGGGTCCGCACCACTCGGCGGTAGCTTTGGTTCTCATCGCCTCCCCCACCAGTTCTAGGCCAGCCTTAAGATTTGCCTGCCGTGCTTCAAAAGTTGCGAAACGCGGATCATCCAGCATATGGCCAAGACCTGCTGCCTTTAGCATGGCGATATTCTGATCGGGTGTAATAGTAGCGATCAGAACAATTCCGTCGCTCGTCTCGAAAACACCGGCTGTCGGTTGCCGTGTTGGCGATTCATTGCCGATCAGCGGCGGAATATTTCCGCGAACCATAAAATCTGCCATCTGTGCGGCAGCAATCATGAGGGCGCTATCATACATCGCGACGTCAACATACTGGCCCTTACCAGTCTTTTCCCGCCGATACAGGGCGGATGAAATGGCAAATGCGGCATTGGCCCCAGTGAACATATCAATCACCATGATACCGATACGCGTCGGCCCTGACTCTTCGTGGCCGTTCAGGGTAAACAATCCCGATGCTGCCTGAATAGCGGAATCATAGGCTTTGTCGCCACTCCTCGGCCCGACCTGCCCATAGCCACTGATTGAGCAATAAACAAGGTCCGGTTTTCTCTTTTTCAGGGTCTCGTAATCAATACCAAGTTTTTTGGCAACTCCGGGGCGGAAGTTTTCAACCACAACATCCGCATCGTCAATCAGCTTATAAACGATTTCACGGCCTTTTTCGGACTTAAGATCTATAGCCAGACTTTTCTTACCAAGATTTACCGTTAAAAACGCGGGGGAAAGCCGTTTGGCCACCATTTCAGCATCTGTGAGGGTCGTGCGAAGCTGGTCCCCCTTGATCGGCGCCTCGATTTTTACGACATCCGCGCCGAGAAGGGAAAACATCTGGGTGCTGATAGGGCCAGCCAGAACCTGCGTGAAATCAACGACCTTCAATCCTTCATAAGCTCTCATTTCGAAACTTCCTTTGGAACGATCAGTGCATCCACGGCTACCGCACCGTCCGGCAGGACAATGAACGGATTGACATCAATCGTCTCGATGGTATCGGCATTTGCAGCTGCGAAGACAGACAGTTTCGAGAGTGCTTCGGCAAGTGCCTTTATGTCTGACGGCGGAGCACCACGAACGCCATCCAGCATCGCACGCCCTTGTATCTCCTCTATCATCCGGTAGGCCTCATCCACACCAAAGGGTGCGAGACGGAACGTGACGTC
>CAXBLS010000250.1:0-3443 GCA_963976585.1 uncultured Kordiimonadaceae bacterium | reverse complement strand
AGTGCCGGACTGTGTCATATTAAAACCTGAACAGGTTTCAGAGTTTAAATGGCTGCCAAAAACATGCGCGTACAGGTTAATTTCCGAAGGCAATGAACTTTATTCGTGGCATCCTTTGATAAGTGGCCGCCGGGAAAGTATCCATAACGTCGGCGTTTCAGTGCAAAATAAAGTTATATCAGAGCGCGATGCCGGTGATCTCGAGGATCATGTCATTGATATAGATGAGATAAGTCATGAGTAAGCTAGATAGTTTTCAGCTTGAAATTAAAACTCACAAACGCGCCAAACGCATGAAGTTACGCTATGACGCCGTGAAGGACTGCGCCGTTATAACGATGCCGCCAAGAAGCAGTGAACGCGACGCACAAAAGTTTGCAGTAAGACATATTTCCTGGCTAGAAAAGCAGCGAAAACTGGCGCCAGATCGCATTTTTCTTTCCCCGGGATATTTCATTCCCATAGAGGGTGTTCCCTATCTTATAGTACATAAGCCCGATAATGCCGGTCTTGTTAAACAGACAGATTTCGAGATTGTGGTCGGCGGCAACAAGGCCGGATTTTCCAAACGTCTTGAAAATTACCTAAAAAAATTGGCCCGGCATAAGATCGAACCATTAGCCCGAGAAATGGCCCAGTCAATTAACCAGAGCTTTCGCCGTATCCAAATACGTGATACCAAGAGCAGGTGGGGCAGTTGCTCATCAAGTGGTACTCTGTCCTTTTCCTGGCGCCTTATCATGTGTCCCGATGAAATTATTGATTATGTGGTTGCCCACGAAGTTTCCCATATCAAAGAAATGAACCATAGTCCCGCCTTTTGGCGCGTGGTAGATGAATTGGTGGATGACGCAAAAATATCAAGAAAATGGCTGAAGACTGAAGGCCAGGCCTTAATGATGATTTTACCCGACTAAGAGTTAAACTATGAAACTGGCTTTGCCCTTGGTGTGACGTTTGGTGTTTCAAGGGTGGCATCATTTCGACCAAGTGAGACCCGATACATAAAATTTTTCCAAATGTGAGCAGGCGTGCCACCGCCTGTTACCCCTTGCATGGGTGTACTATCATCCTTGCCGACCCAAACCCCATTAATCATTTCCTTTCCGTACCCCACGAAAAGAGCATCTTTGTAATTTTGTGTCGTACCAGTTTTCCCGGCGACGGGAAAGTCCATCAGTGCGGACCGCGCGGTGCCTGTTGCAACAACATTTTGCAGCATTGAATGCATGGTGAAGGCAACCTCCTGATCCAAAATACGGACCTCGGGTCCAGGCATGTGTCGGTAAAGTATTTGGCCCGAACTATTTTGAATTTCGACGATCCCGTAGGGCTTGGTTTCTATGCCTCCACGGGCTACAACGCTGTAGGCCGCCGTCAGCTCAAGAAGATTGAGCTCAGATGTGCCCAGAGCAAGACTTGGTTCAGTTGTAAGCGGCGAACGCACCCCCATCCGTTTCGTCATGTCAATCACTGAACCTCTGTTAATCCGTTCAGAAAGCTTTACTGCGATCGTGTTAATAGATTTTGCAAACGCCTCTTCAAGTGTTACATCACCAATAAAATTACCGTTATAATTTTTCGGGCTCCAGCCGTTTAAAATGATCGGACTATCGCGCATCACTGTTGTTGGGTCGCACCCCGCTTCCAGCGCCGCCAGATAAACAAACAGCTTAAACGCACTTCCCGGCTGCCTTTGTGCCTGCACCGCACGGTTAAACTGACTTTCCCCGTAGTCTCTACCGCCAACCAAAGCTCTTACTGCGCCGTCATAATCCATAGATATCAGTGCCGCTTGTGTATCTTCGAATTTCTCTTCACGGCTTAGCACCTGTCGTACCGCGTTAGCGGCCATTTGCTGCATTTCAGGAACCAGTGTCGTGTGAATAATGATCGGTTCGTTAACCTGTCCGATCAATTCCGGCACTTGTTCAATGATCCAGTCCGTATAATAACGTACGTCACCACCCGCGGCGGAGCTGTTGATATTAACACTTCTTTTTTTGGCAATGTCCGCTGTTTGCTGATCAATAAAACCAACGGCAACCATATTATCCAACACAACGGATGTGCGGCTATAAGCACGCTGTACATCACGAAGAGGAGAATAAAGGGCCGGCCCCTTAAGCATACCAGCGATCATAGCCGCTTCTGTCAAAGTCAGATTTCGAGCGCTATGGCCAAATATCGTCCGTGACGCCGCATCAATTCCATACGCACCACCGCCAAAATAAGCCCGATTAAAATAGATGGTTAGAATTTCCTGTTTATCAAGCTTCAATTCAAGCCAAAAACTAAGCAGCAGTTCCTGGACCTTCCGCTTAAAAGTGCGGTTCGCATTAAGATACAGGTTTTTGGCAAGTTGTTGGGAAATGGTGCTACCACCCTCGACCATTCGGCCAGCGACTAAATTATTAATCACTGCCCTGCCCAAGCCACGTAAATCGATCCCTTTATGGTCAAAAAAGCGTCTGTCTTCTGTGGCGATGACGGCCTCTATCTGCTCAGGCGGAATTTCTTCATATTCAAGCCATTCTCCGAACACATCACCATAAGTGGAAATCACCTCACCTGACCGGTCCATCACCATCATGGTCGATACAGAATTTTTCTGCTCAAGATTTGAAATATCTGGCAAATCATAGGCATAATAAATAACCAGCGGTACAAGTAATATGGTTCCCCACACTGCAATCACAAAAAACCCATAGAGAAGCTTAGCAAATCCAGTCCTAGGTGGTTTTGTCTTGTCGACCTTGGCGATCCCCGCTTTACGGGATTTTTTTGATTTCTGAAATATACCGAACATTGGTCACCTAAATTTTCACATAAAAGACAATAAGAGAAGGGCAAAATTATGACAAGCCCTATGATTTTCCAGTTTGATCTTGACAATAGTTACAAATGAAACTATTATAACTCTCACCCGACCATCAATAAGGAAATTATTATGAAAATTGAAAGAATTCACCACGTTGCCTATCGCTGTATGGACGCAAACAGAACTGTTGATTTTTATAAGAAATATTTGAATATGGACCTTGTGCTGGCAATATCCGAAGACAAGGTCCCTTCTACGGGAGAACCTGATCCGTATATTCATATTTTCCTGGATGCCGGCAGTGATAATGTTCTGGCATTTTTCGAAATTCCCAACTCACCTGAAATGGGATGGGATAAGAACACTCCTGACTGGGTACAACATATGGCATTCAAAGTCGCTGATGAAAAAACCATGTTGGAAGCGAAAGATAAACTGGAACGAGATGGTATTGAAGTGGTTGGACCGACGAACCATCATATCTTCCAATCAATATATTTCCGCGACCCTGACGGCCACCGCCTTGAATTGGCCTATGATACCGCCACAGCACAAGAGCTTAAGAAACTGAACGAGGTGGGCCCGGAAATGATGGCCGAGTGGGCGAAAAGTAAAAAGACAC
>CAXBLS010000249.1:0-3506 GCA_963976585.1 uncultured Kordiimonadaceae bacterium | reverse complement strand
AACCATGGTTTGCTTCTATAGCCCTTTCGGTCAGCGCCATAATTCAGGAAGGATGGGATCCTGATGCCGGTGTTGATAAACATATTCTGGAGATCGCAACTGAGCGGCAGTTAAAGATATCGGGCCTCGAGACCATAGAGGCGCAGATGGAGACGCTCTATAATCATCCGTTGGATGCACAGGCGAATATGCTCAAAGATACGATCAGTGAGCTAAAAGATATCCGTAATATAACGCTGGAGATGGTTGATGTCTGGGCCAGTGGTGATGAGGATCGACTGGTGGATACGTTCTTGGTGCCGATGCAGGAGCAACCAGAATTATATGCGAAAATCATAACGGGTCGAAACCAGAACTGGATTTTGGCGCTTGAAAATCTTGCCTCCAAAAAACAGACAACGCTTGTAGTGGTCGGGACAGCGCATCTCGTTGGGGAGGGCGGCGTCGTCGATCTTTTAAGGGAAAAAGGATATGATGTGGAACGTATTCAGTAAAACAGACAGGTGGACATTATGAGTGATACTATATCTTGGGATGATTTTGAAAAGGTAGAATTGCGGATTGGTACCGTGGTGCGGGCTGAAGAATTTCCGGAAGCGAGGAAGCCGGCCTATAAAGTGTGGGTCGATTTTGGTGGTGATTTGGGCATCAAAAAATCAAGTGCACAAATCACAGTGCACTATACGCCCGAGGAACTTATCGGAAAACAGATCGTTGCCGTGGTTAATTTTCCGGTCAAGCAAATCGGGCCGATAAAGTCAGAATTTCTGCTCACGGGATTTTATGATGAAAGTGGCGATGTGGTTGTCGCGAAGCCTGAGCGCGCCGTACCGAACGGCGCGCGCTTGGTATAGTTAGGTATTTTTAAATCAGAAGCTGTAAACCAGACCGCCCATGATCGACGTATCGCGGATCTTTAGTTCATCGACGTCGCCTTTATAACGAGTATGAAGTGCTTTGACGCGGATGCCGAGACTGTCTGTAAAGCCATATTCTAAAGCAGCACCAAATGAAATGCCGTTACCGCTATCATCAATACTTTCGCTGCCCGTAAACACACCCGCCACTGACGTGTCAGCATTGACGGAACCAACGCCAAGAAGGCCGTAAAGCAGGGCTCTTCTGTCATCGCCAAGCGCGAAACCACCAGTGAGATAGACGCCTGCCACCATATTTTCATCAAATGTAATGGTATCAAATCCATCGGTCACGGAACTATTTGCAGATGAAGAAGAAATATTGCCTTCGATACCGACGACAAAATTATTGACAACGAACGCCCTGTATCCGAGTGCGACCCCAAATGCAGCCGCAGCATTATTCTCATTGGCAAGTCCTGCCAGATCACCTCTAAGATCCATTGAATTTCGAATTGTACCAATCTCCGCGACAGCGTATAGCCCACTTCCCTGTGCAGATGCGCTAAATGGCAGCGCGGCCAACAATAACGTGATTATTACGAGATATTTTGAGTTCATGATTTCCCCCTGTTTATGGTTTCGGCGGTATATTGTTTGATCGTTGGTAAATGATCAACTGTTTGCACTTTATTGTCAACAAAGATCGGGAAGATAACTTTATACATCGAGTACAACCAACACAAAAAAACCCGCCGAGTGTTTCCACGTACGGCGGGTTCCTTTTGCATCCACGCTGTCTAGTTCAGCTGACCCGATCCAGCGCGGAATGTCGTGCTACCAATGGGCGCACGGTCACGGGTATCGTACCACAAATTGGCCTAAAATACAAAAGTGTCGACCAATCAGAGACTTAAAATTGATTAAGTCCGGGCGACTCGTAATAAATAAAAAAAGCAGCCCAAACGCGAGCTGCTCTTATAGATTTCTCGACCATGTTTCTAATGAAATTATAAATTACTTCGGCGCCAAAATCATAATCATCTGCCGACCTTCCATTTTCGGCATTTGTTCAATTTTTGTCACTTCCGCGAACTGCTCCCTAACCCGATTAAGAACATCCATACCAATTTCCTGATGGGCCATTTCACGACCACGATAACGAAGGGTTACTTTTACCTTGTCGCCGGCGCCGAGGAACTTTTCGATTGATCGCATTTTAACATCATAATCATGTTTCTCGATACCGGGACGCAGCTTGATTTCTTTCACTTCGACCGTTTTTTGTTTTTTGCGGGCGAGGCTGGCTTTTTTCTGAGCTTCGTATTTATATTTTCCGTAATCAAGGATTTTACAAACAGGAGGAGTAGCATTGGGTGATATCTCAACAAGGTCCAGTCCTGCGGCTTTTGCCATACCTATGGCTTTATCAGTTGCAACAGCACCGTGGTTTTCACCAGTTTCATCAATAAGTCTGACTTCAACTTCTTCGATATCATTGTTGACCCGTGGTCCTTTTTTTGACGAGGGGCCCTGCATTGGTCTCTTAGCTATTTAATTTCTCCGTTTTTTGTTTGCGTATCATGTGTTTTAGCCAGATAAGCTTAATTTATCGTTTATCTGGCTCTATAGACTCGGTGACAAGTGTATTAATCGCGTCCGTTAAATCAAGGGTTTCCTGATTTTTTGATCCAAGGCGGCGTACAGTGATGGTATTGTTGTCAGCTTCTCTGCCGCCAGCTACGAATATTGCAGGCACTTTTGCGTGGGAATGCTCTCGAATTTTATAATTTATTTTTTCGTTTCTAAGATCAATTTCCGCACGTAATCCTGCGGCTTTTAACTTCTCGTAAACCTCATTCACATAGGCGTCCTGATCACTGGTAATGCCGGTAACAACCACTTGAGTTGGCGCCAACCACATGGGAAAGCGACCCGCAAAGTTTTCGATTAAGATTCCGATGAAACGCTCGAACGAACCAAGAATAGCACGGTGCAGCATTACCGGGCGATGTTTGGTGTTGTCGGCGCCGATATAATTTGCATCAAGACGTTCAGGCAGGACGAAATCAACCTGTAGTGTACCACACTGCCAATCACGGCCAATGGCATCGGTGAGAACAAACTCAAGCTTTGGACCATAAAAAGCGCCTTCGCCGGGATTTAGGGTATAGTCGAGCCCAACATGATTAACGGCATCAATCAGACATTTTTCCGCTTCGTCCCATACGTCATCGGAACCGGCGCGTACTTCTGGACGGTCAGAAAATTTAACTTTGACGTCTTCAAATCCGAAATCTTTATAAATATCAAGAAGCATACCGCAAAATATTTCGGTTTCTTCAGTGATTTTGTCTTTTTCGCAAAAGATATGCGCGTCATCCTGCACGAATGATCGCACGCGCATTAACCCGTGCAACGCGCCCGAGGGTTCGTAGCGGTGACAGCTGCCAAATTCCGCTAGGCGCAATGGAAGATCGCGGTAGCTGACCGTGCCCTGATTAAAGACCTGAACATGGCAGGGACAGTTCATAGGCTTAAGCGCGAATACCCGCTCTTCGGATTCGGTTGTATACATATGATCACGGAACTTCTCCCAGTGACCCGATTTTTCCCAAAGCTTTCTATCGACAAGTTTCGGGGTATTAA
>CAXBLS010000248.1:0-3533 GCA_963976585.1 uncultured Kordiimonadaceae bacterium | reverse complement strand
AAATAGTCTCCTTTGTACGAAAATACACTCACAATTGAATTACGCGACAGGCCCTCTTAATGTCGGCTCTTCAGCTTCCTGGTATATACCGAACCAAACTTCTTGCACCATAGACGAATCGATTTATGGGTTACTACGATTCCCTTTTCAGCTAACAGATCTTCGATATCACGGTGACTTAGATTAAACCGATGATAGAGCCACACTGTGTATTGAATGATTTCTGGTGGAAATCTGTAACGTTTGTATAGGACTGCTGAATTATTCATTCTGCTATTGTCGCTCAGATACAATTAACTTGACAGTACCGCTTCAGGTACTACATTGATAGGCGATAGGCAAGTTTTTTTACTATTAGATAGTATAATGCAGAGTGGCCACTGCACAGCGTTGAGAAATTGGTTCCCCCGCTCTATGATGAGGGATTCTATGTCCTCGATTAATGATGATTCCATCACAAGGATATCTTAACGGAATTCCACCAATTGGATTCCAATCCGCACTTTGATAATAGCTATCGAGTTGTTTCTGGTTCTGACCTTCTAGATCCGGATGGAGGTGGAGTGGACCAACCTCTCCTAATACAGAAATTAAAACTGAAATATCACTCTCTTTAGGATCAACGTGAAGCGAAATTCCATCTGTTCCCTCATAATAAATATACCAGGAGTCTGAAGGGACAAGTATATTGCCTGTCAGGGTTCGTAGTAAGGGAAGCAGTGCAATCTGGAATTGCATAAGTAAATTAGTAGCCTGAGAGCGCCTTGCGAATTGATAGGATGTTGTCTCCTGTGTGTCTTTTTCCAAGTTTGTCATCCGGCTATCACAGACCAACCTGCTCTTTTCTACCGAAGCAATTGCATCCTGCTCTAGCGCGGAAGACAAACTAAACTTGATAAGGCCACAAATCTTAATAAAGCCTACTTTACGAAGCTGCGCACTTTCTTTCAAAGCAACATGTGTCGGAATGGCCTTCAATCCATTCGACGCAACACTTTTATACATCATTTTGTACCATAAATATCAGAGTCCTTAGTTAGATAAACCAGCTGAGGATCGGGTATAGGAAAAATAAGGCTATGTCGCAATTAACTATTGGTTTTTGTTAACTCTCTAATTGTACTTTAATTATTGAGGCTATCAAGTCCATGGTTAATAAGGGTTTTATGAATTCTTAAATCAAATTCAACATTTAATTGTGACATAGCCAAAAATAAACCACCTTTTCCATGATTTCTGAATGTACTGAAAGCTGGCTCGGTTGTCAAACGCGGTGATAATTGATCGAAAAATGACTCTATTCCGGTTCAGTTAACACAAAAAAGTCAAAGATTTTGCCGCGTTTTGGCGCTTCAGGCAAAGGACGCTCAGGGGTAAAGGTCAGCCTAGTGATGAAGCGGATTGAAAGGAGCGAGCACGGGATCAGGTTGGCTCGAAAAGATCGTGGATTTGTGCAGGTGCACCATTCCATTGGGCCAGGCGGTGCCCGGGCAGGTAGACCGAGATGATCAAGAATTTTAGTGATTGCGCTGGATTCCAAGATAGCGGCGACCAATCGATCATTCGCTATACTATTGAGGTATGTTCTGGTCCAGTAAATCTGGACAATTTATTAAGCGCGTTTTTCATAGTCGATCGGCGACATATCATTAATCGTTGAATGCAGCCTGATTTGATTGTAATACCTCATATAGCTATTGACGTCATGAACGACGTGTCATGTGCGAAATGCTATCTTTAAGTGACAACTGGCAAATTATACAGCAAATTATACAGTCCACGACAGTGTGGTTTCCAGCGGAAATCCTTCAAGGACACCACTCTATTTGGTGTGTCATCATTTGCTGCTTTTTGATTGGGCGTTTTCTTATCCAAAGATGAATTCGGTCTCGTTTGGTTATGGTGGTTTTTATATTGATCCAGTTTTCTAGCCAGATCTTCGGCATTCCAAAACAATACGTAATCCAAGAATTCCTGCCGACAAAGTCCGATGCTCCGCTCTACAAATGGACGGGATCTAGGCGCGCCAGGGATAGTCTTGATTTCATCGATTCCTAATATCCTCAGGTTTACTTGCCAGCGATGGAATTTAAATAGTGGATCGTTATCCGAACTCAAATATTAAGGCGTTACTTTTTTGGCGATTATTTTGTTAAACATGCAACAAACTGCAATACCATCGGTGTTACCAGTGCACACGGAAAAACCAATGATTCTTCGACTATAAATGTCGATCATAAGCATTTCTCAGTATGGCTTTTGCAGAATTGACTCGCAACGGAATAAGTCTACTGACCGCAAACTGTCTTTCGCATGACCAATAAATGTAAGCCACGATGGACTATCGTTATCCGGTAGTTTTTTAAAATTTTGGTGCAGAATTCGGGCCACAGAAAATCGGCTGATATCAATACCTAATTTCTAATATGTCTGCATTGCAATGCGGTCATATCCGAATCGTGGATTTCGCCGCTTCATTTCAACAACAAGTTCAATTAGATCTTGTTTAGGTCCATTACGACCGGGGTTTATTCGTGTTTTACGAGAATACAGGTCTCGATATTTTCTTTTAACCAGTGCTTGATGGAATTTTAAGATTGTGGTGGGTTTCAATGAAACCGCTATTTTTGAAGTCGCACTTTGCTGATAAAAAATGCCAGATAGCCGAACATGAAGCGATCATAAATTGTTAGTCCAGGTGAACGAGTTTGTTGGCGTGTCAATGTTGTCAGCTGCAGTTTCAATAGCAAGTTTTCTGCCACCACAGCTTCTACCCCGCCCGGTCTAATGAGCCTAGCGAGCGTTACAAACAAGCCGATTGCGTACATAAATTAGTATTTCGCACAGTACAGATAAAACTTCAATGCTGATAGACACAGTTAACTTGGCAATACTTCTTTACTCATAGTGAGTCCAAAGTCGGAGCACTTTCACGACTTTCTCTTTTTCCAATACTTGGTAAACAACCCTATGTTGAATATTGATTCTTCTTGAATATGCGCCATCAAGGTCACCTACTAATTTTTCATAAGGTGGAGGATTTTGATATGGGTTGTCTTGAATAAGAACTAATATGTCCTGAGCTTTCTTTTTTAAACCAGCAGAAGCAAGTTTCTTAGAATCTTTCTTAGCTTGCTTAGTATAGTAAATTTCCCACATTACCAATCAAGCTTCTTCTCACATTCATCAAGGCTTTCGTCCATACCTTCACGAATTGACTCTCTCATTCCAGGAATAGAAAGCAAAAACAATGTTTCATTAATTGAGTTCCAGTCTTCCTCTGCGAGGAGAACTGCATTTTTTCGTTTGCCAGTAATAATTATCGGTTGATGCGTTTCAGCAGCTTCATCGATTAGTTTATATAATCTTGAACGTGCTTCAGTGGCGTTAAGCGTGGTCATGTCTCACCTCCATATGCAATTAGCGTACGCTAATGCGTACTTAATGTCAAGAAAAGCTGAGTTCTATTCTGCATCACATATAAATAGCGGTGTAAAAATAATGGAATGGACGCCCGCTACCCTAAACGGCAT
>CAXBLS010000247.1:0-3537 GCA_963976585.1 uncultured Kordiimonadaceae bacterium | reverse complement strand
TAAAAAAGGCCGCTTAATGCGGCCTTTTTGGCTCAAAGTATAGGTAATACTGTTATTTCGTTTTTTGAAACGTTGCCCGCAAATAAGCAATTACATCTCTAATATCTTGATCCGACAATTCCTCATTGCCCCCTAAAGCGGGCATTTCCAAATCAGAATTATCACTTTGGAAACCGTTCAGTACGTGATCGAACAGAACATCGTCGGCTTTATTGAGGGATCCTTCTTTTGAAGTAAAATCAGCTACACCAGGAATTTCGCCTTTGCCATTTTCGCCGTGACAGGCGATGCAAGTGCCTTCGTATACTTCTGCTCCATTACTCACATTATCCTGAGCTTGTGCGGGATATGTCAGAAGTAACGTTGTCACCAATAACGATCCAACTCTTTTTATCTTTGTATAGTTATTAATCATTTTAAGAACTCCTTCGGACTCATTTATCTATTCTTTCGTTATTACTTGCTTGCAAGAAGGCAATGATATCCCTCACGATATCGCCCGGTAAATTGGCCCGAACTCGCATGTGTGTCGTGGAGACTTCCCATTCTTCATCCGTCAACTCTTTTGGTGCCCTGATATTGTGGCAACGATTGCAGGTTTGCGCCCAGGCTTTTGCTCCACGGGCCATTTGCATAGGATCTTTTTTGACAGTTTCTTGCGCCTTAACGACTGTGCCAACACTTAGTGATGTGAGTAGGACTGTGGCTAGTATATATTTGAGGTTTTTCATAATTTTATCCTTTCAGGTGTTAGAAGCCGTACGCTAATTGCATTAGGTAACGAGTTTCGTCGGTGCGTTCGGGCAAAATATAATTTCGGCGCTCAATTCCGGCTTTAATCACAATCGTAGGGGCGGCCCAATAATTAATACCAAAATTCCATCTCTTCTCAGAACTGGACATGAGGGTGTCTTCAACCCTGACATGAAATTGGCCATATCTTATAACGGGCTCGATCTTAGCCAATATGGGATTGTCTGAAATTTCTGATAAACGATAAGCAATTTGAGCATACCAAGTTTTCCAGATTACGGGTTCTGCTCCGCCATGTCCTTCTTCTCCCTCTTCCACTTCTTCCTCAAGAACCGCGCCAGCGAGTGTGGTTTTGGAATTTAGGTATTCAGCACGAATATCCCAAGGTCCTTTGGAATAGGCGAGATCAGCACCCCAGAGCCGATATTTGGCATTTTTGGCGGGTTCAAGATCACCATCATCGAGAAGTTCTTCTTCAGCATTTAGACCCGCATTTAGATACGAGAAACCAAATTCCAGTGAAGAGCTATGGATTAAGGCTATACGACCACCAAAAGATTTATTGCTGTCATTGTCTCTACCAAATCCTTCAAGTTCAAGTTCATCTGCATCATGACCAAAACGTGGACCATTGCCCGACGCGAGAGAGTAGGTGAACAATAGATCGTCAGTAGCAGTAATGCCGCCACGTAACATTAGACCAACATCACTGGTTGGCTGGACGCCGCCATGACCAAAACCAGCGGGCACGTTTATGGACCGATTGATCCAACTTGGATGTAGTCGTTCCTGGAATTGTCCAATGGGACTAAGAAACTTCCCCGCAACAATTGTCATATTGTCATGCACGAGAAAGTTTAACTGGGAATATTCTAATGCTAATTCAGTTTCTCCATCATTCGATGTCTCTATTTCCAACTCTGATTCAAACATAATCCAGTCTTTAAACTGAAAATGGAATGCAGGATTAAATTTTCCAGCCAGAAAACTGTCATTAGTGTCGCCTGAGATAGATTCGAAACCTACGTCAGCGTAACCAGCTAAATGCCATTTGGTTGATGACTCAGCTTCCCGAACCGACATTGAATTTCTCAGGGAACTAATGGATTTTATTTCCCCGTCAAGTTTCTCTTCTTTTACGGCAAACGTTTTCTCTTTCTCTTCTAAGGTACTTTTTAACCCCAAGAGTTCCTTTTTAAGAATCTCAAAGTCTGCAATTTTTTTATCGAGCTCCTCAATTTTATCATTGAATTCAGTCGTGGTCTCTTGTGACTGAGCATCAGAATAACTTAAAATCAAAACGCACGTGAGTAAGGGTGCATAAAGAATTTTCTTGTTAAATTTTTGATACATTTTATTGTCCTATCAATATATTTTTTGCCAAACGGCGCTACCGTATTCATTTCAAATACAACGACCTGATAATAAAAATTCGAATTACCCTGTTCGAACCGTTGTCATCAATATATTAGAAAATATTGATGCTGATATTTTTGTAAGACAATGTTTGAATTTTTGTTTTTGAAATTGCTTACATCAGTAATACGAAGCAATATTCTTTACCCCTTAAATAAAAAAGGAGTAACCAACGAGGATAGTTATTGGTTACTCCTATAAGCAGGCGCCAAAAATGCGGGAGCAAATTTAGGCTCGACTTACATTCATGATACGAATGTAAAGCGCTCATCCCTCAACAAAATTTATTGTTAAGATTTTTCGGTGGTTTCGGCTAGTTTTTTTCGGGCTCGATAAATTCTGGTTTCAACCGTTTTTGAAGTTACGCCAAGTATATTTGCGCACTCTTCGTGTGGCATGCCTTCTAAGACGCACATAATTAGGGGTGTTTTAAGTTTGTAATTTCTCGACCGCTTTGGCGATATTTTCCAATGCAATTTTTCCGATAAGGATTTGCTCAGGGTCAGCCTCATTCCCCGGAGTGTTATCAAAAAAATCTATGGAATCGTCAGCTTTATTAAATGAAGAGAAGGGTAAAACACGAGTGATGGCTTTTTTTCGACCCCAATCTCTGCATTTATTTAATGCGATTTGAAAAGCCCAGGTTGAGAATTTTCTGTTTTGATCATAGAGGTGAATTTTTCGATATATATTTATGAAACTTTCCTGCAACAGGTCATAAGCTTCTTCCTGATCAGCAACATATCGACATATAAATGAATAAAGGCGTGCCTTGTAGCGCAACATTAGTAAATCGAAGGATTTTTGGTGACCTTGGATTAATTGGCGCGCCAGCTCTTCGTCACTTGCGTTGTCATCAAAGGCCATACATAACGTCCGCTACATAATCATCAAAAACCTGTACTTGCTTTTCATCAAGTAAGTCTCTCATATCAAAAAAATGTATCAGTGTTATTTTCTGAAGCTCTCCCATCGCAGCGTGTACTTTCTCGACTGCGGCTTGAACTTCTGGTGTAAATGATTTTTCTTTTTGCATAATATCACCAAGTTCCATATTAGCGCTACGGATCTTGTTTTTATAATATGCTTTCTTTTTAGCAAATTCTTTTTCGATCGGAACAAGTTTTTCCAATTGATCGTCCGTTAAATCCAACATTTCATGAAAATCATGATGTGAGGCCTCTAGGTGCTCACCTTGCTCACTCTTAAAATAACCACCGATATAAAAGCCTACGGCAATACTTATAAGAAGAAAAAAAGAGAAAAATGCTACGTGTTTAAAGGCACTCATTAGTTCGGGTCCAGGAGTGATGATGGCAAATCGGCGTTAACGGGGCTGAATATCTCCAAGTCTGACATATTGGAATG
>CAXBLS010000246.1:0-3602 GCA_963976585.1 uncultured Kordiimonadaceae bacterium | reverse complement strand
GTTCTTTTCTCTGAAGGGCAGCTTTGCGTTGTTGTAATTTATCCAGTTCATCCATATTTAATCTTCCCCACAAGTCTTCAAAAATACATTGTTTTTCTGAAATAAAATAATACTTATAGTAGAGCGAAAGCCTCTATTCTGTCAAGGTTGTGAGCCGCTTTAATGCGGGAATATATTCGCCTTTACAGATTAGAAGCAGGAGCCATAATCTGCCTCCTATTAAATAAAAGAAACGAGTTGCACAGCAACACATCTTCAAGAGGATTGCCGAACGGCAATAATCAGTCCTGCGCCGAGGCCAAAGGACGAGGTAAAGGAAAAGCCTCCGCAGGAAAGTTACTATACGCAATATACAAACTGAAGTTTGTGCTTCTCAAAGTTGTTTTTTTGTTATAGCCTGTACTCTATGGCTATTCAATTTGCACGTATGCGCATCCTCACCCGCTCCAAGGGCCACTGTGCCGTCAGGAGTGCGACCTATAACGCGCGCGGAGCGGCGCGGTCCGAGCGTACTGGCGAGAAATATTCTTATTCTGATAGGTGCGATCTCGAGCATCATGAAATACTCTTGCCTGAAGGCGCGCCTGAGGAGATGCTGGACTTCGAAATTTTATGGAACAACGCCCAGTTTGCGGAGAAGCGCATAAATTCTCAGGAGGCAAAGGAACTGCTTTTAGCTCTGCCGGACAACCCTGAAATTACCGATAAAATGCGCCTTGAAATGACACGGGGGTTTGTGCAGGATAATTTTGTCGAGCATGGTGTCGGGGCGCAGATTGATATTCACGGGCCACATGAGTTGGCAAAAAATGATGATGATATTTTGAAAGACGCAAGTGTCAATTATCATGCTCATGTGCTTGTGACGACCCGGCGAATTGATGCTCAGGGCATGGCAGAAAAGGCGCGAGATTTAAATGGTCTTTTTGCCAAAGGTTATGTGATGGATGGGGATAAATGGGGTGAAGTTTGGCGCGATTATCAGAATGATTATTTTATGAAGAGCGGTATTGATATTCGCGTTGATGAAACCAGTCTTGTGCCCACCGAGCATATAGGGCCGCAGCGCATGCGAACGGAAGCGGATGTGCTTGCTATAAATCGTAATCATGAAGCAGGAAAACTTGCCACTGAACTGATGACAAATCCGGAGCGTATTCTCGAGCAATTGACGCTGCAAAAATCCAGTTTTTCTGTGGATGAACTCAATCGTTATATTGACCGTCATGGTTTTGACGAAGGGACGGCTACGGAGATTTTTAAGTCGGTGATTTATTCTCCTGAAACGCTCTATACCATTGATAGAAATGGTGAGCTTGATGAGCGATTTACCACTAGGACAGTGAGAGCCGAAGAAGCCGAGGCTCTTAAAATCTCAATGGCTTTGATGTGCGAGAAAGACGTGCTTTTGGCACCCACAACGATGGACCGTGTGGCGCGAAGCCATGGTTTATCTGATGAACAAACTGCGGCAATGGAGGCCAGTCTCTCAGGCAAGCGATTAACGGTTATTCGCGGCAAGGCGGGAACAGGTAAAAGCTACGCCTTGAAGGCCATAAAAGAGGGGTTGGTGCGTAGTGGAAAAGATGTTATTGGGCTGGCACCCACAAATATGGTGGCTTCTGGTCTTAGGGAAGATGGTTTTGAGCAAGCCTATACCGTTCACTCGTTTTTGTTTCAGGATCAGCACGACAGAATAATGTTAAAAGAAGGCACGCGACTAATTGTCGATGAAGCGGCCATGCTTGATAGCCGGACAATGAAAGCATTTTTGGAAGCTGCTTATAAGCACCGTGCCGCCGTGGTGCTTGTAGGTGATGACGGGCAACTTTCCGCCATTGAGCGGGGCGGTCTTTTCAGGGATATCTCGAAGTTCGTCAGAGCAGCTGAAATCACTACTGTCAGACGGCAGTTGGAAGATTGGAGTAAGGAGGCAACAGAGTTCCTTTCAAATGGAGGTGTCAAGTCGGCAATTAAGGCTTATGATGACAGAGGGTTTGTCATAAAAAGTGAAGACACTGAAGCAAGCAAAAAGGCGCTTATGGAAAAGTGGAAAACCAATTTTGATCTGGATGCAGATGCGAGCCGGTTTATCTTTGCTTACCGTAACAAGGATGTTTCAGAATTTAATATAGCCATGCGCGCGCATCTTCAGACACGAGGTGTTATCGACCGAGAAAACCATCATTTTGTGACCAAACATGGATGCTTTGATTTTAGCGTGGGTGACCAGATTATTATGACGGACACAGATAAGCGGGTGGGGTTGATTAATGGCCAGGGTGGCAAGATCGTGGGTATTGATGGCGCTATCATTACGTTTAAAGGTTTGCAAAAAGAAAGTCTTCCTAAAGGGCCTAGTAATGAATTGCTAACCATTGACACGAGTGCTTTTACGGGCTTCAGGCATGGATATGCCGGAACCATTTATAAGGGTCAGGGCCGTACCGTAGATCATGCCTATATTTATCATACCAGCCATTGGGGGCAGGCCAATAGTTATGTGGCCCTATCACGTCATAAAAGGGATGCTCATCTGTTTGTAGCGGGAGAGTTTGGTGATGTTGACAACCTTGTCAAAAGCCTTAAGTGTGATGACCGTAAAGTGAGCAGCTTAACTCTTGAGCTTGCTGACAAGCAGAGTGATGATCTTGTTCTTGGAAGAAAATTTGAAAAGGCTACAGGCCAGAATGCTCAAGGTCTAAATGATACTTTTGAAGATGCGCTGGCAGATATGAAACAATATCGCGGGGTAGACCGTCATGGAAAATCAAGGAACTATGCTTATGCTGACTATAGAGCAGATGTAGTAGCAACAGAAATAAATAATAATCCTCTGGCCTCTAAAGAAGCTGTTAAGCGCGGACTGACCCGGCAAATTAGCAGACAGGTGGTATCAATCAGGAGTGTCTTGAAGAGTTTTAAATCAGCAAAGGTGCTTCTGACTAAATCTGTAAAGATGTTGGGGGCGGGGCTGAGCTAAAGAGAATTGACATATTGGGATGCTTTTAAATAATTTTGTGATCGCTAATTAATTGTTCATACATAAACCACTTTCATGCCTACGTTCATACATATAGGTTGTTCACGTAAGAATACTATGTAGAGTATCCAGTTTCTGGTCACGAAATATTCTCATCCACTAATAGCGTAGCTCCGCCAGCAGTGTAAGTATTGTAAGTTTCTCTATCGATCACTTGATCCGGGCCTTGTATCCATCCTTCTCCAGTTGAGGGGACAGTGCCGTCCCCTTCGCTAACTAAAATCAATTCATGGCCAAATATACAATTATTTTAGCGGAGAAAGATACTTAGTAAACAGACAAACATTCAAAGAATTTCGTTTAGAAGCTATTTTTGAATGGGAAGCACTCGTGTTTTAACCATCAAGTTGCCAGAAACTGTTTTCCTTTGCCTCAAGTTCCCTTGACAATGCCACATTTTATTCGAGTTCTATAAGTCATATCAAGCACTCCATCTATTTCTATTTTAGATTAAAGTGTTGCTTTGCCCAGTTGAGACCACCACCCAAAGCAGACGTTCAAAGATCTTTTTTTCGCCCTTCATACAAGTCCTTATATTTTAGTAATGCCTTGGAAATAA
>CAXBLS010000245.1:0-3618 GCA_963976585.1 uncultured Kordiimonadaceae bacterium | reverse complement strand
ATTTTATAGAACTCGATACATCTATAGACGCTGCCCTTGCTCTTTCAAATGGTGATATTGATCTTTATATTACAACGCTGTTGATTGGAAACACACTTGTCGAAAAGAACTTCATCACAAATGTTGAAGTGGTGGGTAGAACCGAATTCCTTAAAATAACAAATAACAACGGCGCGCGGATCGCAATCCGCAACGACTGGCCTCAACTTTTGAAAATTATGGAAAAAGGAATGGCAGCTATAACAGAGCAGCAAATTAGTGCTCTCAATCAGAAATGGTTGATGCCTGCGGGGGGCGCATCTGTACTGCCACTTACGGCTGACGAAATATCATGGCTTCGAGAAAATCCGGTCATTAAAGTTGCAGCAGACCCTTCTATTTTGCCGATTGAATTTATTAATGAAAACGGAAAAATAAGCGGAATATCAGGAGCGTATCTTGACATAATAGATGATAAATTGGGTGTTGAATTCAGGTGGATAGGAAATCAGACTTTCGACGAGGGAATGGCGAAAATCAGATCCAAGGAAGCGGATATGCTTTCAAGTGTATCTCCTTCACCGGAGAGGTCGGACTACCTGATTTTTACCGAAGGTTTTATGACAGTGAATAGCGCCATATTTGCGCGGGAAGGAGAAAAGCTTTTCGGGGATATGGAAGGTCTTGATGGATACAGCGTTGCAATGGCGAAAGGCTTTATTTCCAGTGAATGGTTAAGGCGGAATTACCCGAACATTGAAGTCATAGAGGCGCCAAGTAAAGTCGCCGCCCTAGAGCTCGTGTCCACAGGTGTTGCTGATGCTCATATCGGAAGTGTGGCGACAACATCCCACAACCTTGCTGTAGAAAATATCACCAATTTGGTTGTTGTCGGGGTAACACCGTTCGAGGCTGAAATTGTTATGGGCGTAAGATCAGAATTGCCGCTTCTGGCTAGCATTATGCAAAAAGCATTAAAATCAATATCAGATGAGGAACGAGCTGCTATCAACAGGCAGTGGATCGTGCTCAATCAACCGGAAATAAGGCAGGATTATAAACTGATCGGGCAAATTATTGTGGCTGCTGCGGCTTTAGTCATCCTTATTTTGATCTGGAACTATAGCTTGCGACAAGAAGTTAGAAGAAGAAAATTTAGCGAGGAAAGATTTCGTCAGATTGCAGAAACAGTTGAAGGCGTGTTTTTTGTCTGCTCTGCGGATTTAAGAAATGTAAATTATGTCAGTCCTATATTTGAAGAGTGGACCGGAAAAAAATGCCAGAAGCTGTATGATACTCCAACAACCTGGATTGATATTATTCACCCGGATGATCGAACTTTATTCAGGGACGCGGTTGAACGGGCCATTGGCAGCGATTATTCAACACGCTTCCCGGACTACAGAATAATTGATGCACAAAACAAAACGAGATGGCTGACCACACAAGTACATCCCATCAGAAGCGAGGATGGCAAGGTGCAAAGCATCGTTGGTTTTATGAATGACATCACCACAAGTATCGAGTCCAGAGCGAAACTGACAGAAATTAGCAACCAGTTTCAAAATGCTTTTCATCATGCGTCTCATGGTATGGCGCTGATCTCGTTGGAAGGTCAGTTTATACGGGTCAATGACGCACTTTGTAGAATTCTTGGGTATACTAGCGAAGAAATGCTGAAGTTGAATGTAAAAACTGTGACCCATTCAGACGATTTAAAGATCAGTACAACTCTAATGGACGAAGTGATCGATGGTAAGAGACAATCATTTCAATTGGAGAAACAACATCTTTGCAATGATGGTAACTATGTTCATACTCAGCTTAACGTATCTATGGTCAGGGATGATGCAGGCAAACCGGTTCATTTTGTTGCACAGATTCAGGATCTCTCAGCGCTTAAAGAGCGAGAAGAACAGTTACGTCATTCCCAGAAAATGGATGCGGTCGGCAAACTTACGGGCGGTATTGCCCATGACTTTAATAATATTCTCGGTATTATTCTTGGAAATCTTGAAATCTTAAAAACAACAATGCCAGAGGAACCGAGCTCAGCACTTAGACTGGAGAAGGCGATCAGTGGGGTCGACCGGGGATCGAATTTGATCAAAAAGCTTCTCAGCTTTTCGAGAAAAACATCCTCCAGAACGGGGCCTGTTAATGTAAATGATGTTATTGGTAATTTAAGCGAATTTATTAAGCGGTCTTTTACGGTGTCGATCAATGTTCAGACAGTGTTGGAGAACGATATCTGGCCTGCTGAAGTGGACGGCGGAGACCTTGAAGATGCTATTCTTAATTTAACACTAAATGCCAGAGATGCAATGAACGGCGGCGGTGACCTTATTATAGAAACCAAGAATGTTGTACTTGGCGAGCAGTATGTCGATCAGAATCCAGGCAGTCGTTTGGGTGATCATATTGAAATATCTGTGCGTGACAATGGTGAGGGCATAGCACCGGAGCTTATAGACAAAATTTTAGAGCCATTTTTCACGACCAAGCCTGTCAACAAGGGCACTGGTCTTGGGCTAAGCATGGTCCATGGATTTATTCAACGATCAAAAGGCCACATGAGAATTTATTCAGACGTCAATTGTGGGACGACAATTAAATTATTTATTCCAAGGTCCGGCAAAAAAATGTCCGAAAGCAAATTGCTCAAGCGGACAGAAAATAAGCTTCCGAAGGGAAATGAAACCATATTAATAGTGGATGATGAAAAACATCTCTGTGAAGTGGCGCAGGCGCAGCTGACTGATCTTGGCTATTCGGTTTACACTGCAAATAATGCATCGAATGCACTGGAATTATTGTCTAAAATTCAGAAAGTTGATTTGTTGTTCAGTGATATTGTGATGCCGGATAATCTTGATGGTTATGAAATGGCCAGTTCTGCGTTACAAATTCAGCCGACCCTAAAAATATTGTTAACAACCGGGTTTAGTCAGAATCTAGAAGAAAATATCAAAGAGGAAGATAAAATCCTAGCCTCGCTTGCGCACAACATGCTGCATAAGCCCTACAATCAACATGAGCTGGCCATGGCAATAAGAAAGTCGCTGGATGTTTAAGGCGTATTTAGTCTAACTGGGCAATAAACATATAGCCTGTTTGTCTGATTGTTTTTATGAATTTGGGATTTTTAGGGTCATCGCCAAGCTTTTTTCTGATCTTGGCAACCATTACATCCAAGCTGCGATCAAAAGGCAGATGCTCGCGTTTGCTACTGCTTACGCTATCAAGGAGCTGCTCGCGGCTTAAGGTCCGACCCGCGGCTTCGATCAGCGCTTGCAATATAAAAAATTCATGACTGGTAATCGTTTTTTCCTGTCTTTCAGGATCGACCAATCTTTGTGAACTGATATTTAATTCCCAACCTTCAAATCTAACCAGTGATGTTCTTTCTAGCTCGTTCTTTTTTACATCGACTGGTGGGTTTGCTCGCCTTAGAACAGATTTTATACGTGCTATGAGCTCGTGTGAATGAAATGGTTTGGTGATGTAATCATCGGCCCCTAGTTCAAGCCCGAGCACCTTGTCGATAACATCCCCTTTACCGGTAAGCAACACGATGGGGATGTCGTTATTCAGACGTGTTTCCTTCATCGCGGTTAAGCCATCACTTTCGGGTAACCC
>CAXBLS010000244.1:0-3630 GCA_963976585.1 uncultured Kordiimonadaceae bacterium | reverse complement strand
CTGAATACTGAAAAATTGGAGGCCCCATCAATTCGTGCAGCTCGATAATAATCGTCAGGGATTGAAACCAACCCAGCATAGCTTAGCAATACCACCAATGACGTCCAATGCCAGACATCCATTGTTACGATCGTGATCCAGGCAGCAAGCGGATCCTGGGTCATGTTGTAGGAAATACTCAGTATATTGTTGAAGAAATATCCAAGAAGCCCAATGTCAGGCAAAGTGAATATGTTCCACATCGCACCAACAACATTCCATGGAATTAACATTGGCAGCGCCATGGTAACAAGACATACTGGAACCCAAATACCCTTTCGCGGCATAGAAAGGGCAACGGCTACCCCCAAGGGGACTTCGATCAACAATATCAATCCTGTAAACAGGAACTGGCGCCCGAGGGCCGCATGAAACCTGTCAGAACGCAGTAGTTGTTCGAACCAATCTAACCCTTGCCAGAAAAACACATTGTCTCCAAATGTTTCCTGAACAGAGTAATTTACCACTGTCATAATCGGGATCAATGCATTGAAGGCAACCAGGAGGAGGACTGGTAAAACGAAGAACCAAGCTTTTTGATTATACGCTCTCATGATCTTAGCTTGCCTTTTCTGTTGCTAGCCAGCCATCGCGGTAGATGCGTGTCTGATTTTTCTGAAAAACGACACCTATATTCTCTCCCCTCTGTGGAGCAATATCTTCAACGATGCTGGCAATCTTATACTCGCCTAACATTACCTCGACTACTTTATGACGGCCAATATCGGAAACCTTCATGACCGTTCCCCGCAAAGTAGATTCTCCAAAGGATACAAATTCCGGTCTAATTCCGATTTCGCAATTCGCAGAACCGCCAGTCTTAATTGGACCCTCCAGATCAATGAATTGATCCAAAAACTTTGCAGCACCGTCTTCAACCAAACACGGAATAATATTCATTCCGGGGGAGCCGATAAAATGACCAACGAACGTATGTTCTGGGCGTTCAAACAACTCAACAGGCGTGCCGATTTGAACAACTTGACCTTCATCCATAACAACCACACGATCAGCAAACGTCAGGGCCTCGGTCTGGTCATGGGTGACATAGATCATTGTTGCATTCACACGGTGGTGCAGTTCTTTGAGCTTGGATCGCAACTTCCATTTGAGGTGTGGATCAATTACCGTCAACGGTTCATCGAACATCACAACATTTACATCGTCTCGTACTAATCCGCGTCCCATTGAAATTTTCTGTTTATTGTCTGGAGACAGGCCCGAAGCACGGCGCGCAAGAATGTCCTCGACCTCAAGCATTGCCGCAATATCCGAAACACGCCTTTTTACTGTTGTTTCATCAACACCGCGATTTCTAAGAGGAAACGCCAGATTGTCATATACTGTCATCGTGTCGTAGATGACGGGAAATTGGAATACTTGCGCTATATTACGTTGATCAGGCGACAGCGCCGTCACATCCCTGTCGTCAAACAGTATCTTTCCTTCAGAGGGGATCAACAGGCCTGAAATAATATTGAGAAGGGTCGATTTGCCGCAACCCGATGGCCCCAACAAGGCATAGGCACCGCCGTCTTGCCAATCCAGATTAATTTCCTTCAACGCATAGTCTTCCGGGCCTTTAGGATTGGGTTCATAGCTATGCTTAAGATGCGAGAGTGAGATTTTTGCCATATTATCCTCCCGCTATCTGACCGTCTAAACCAAAATAAAAACATTTCGAAATATCCATATAGAATTTGTGCTCAGTGCCGATTTCAAAATTATGGACTCCATGTGCGAGAGATACCCATGTCTCATCCTCCATTTCGAAATGGGCACTACTTTCGGAACCGCTTAATTCAGTGACTTTTACCAACCCTTTCAGAACAACATTCCTCTGATCTGACATTTCAGGCCGCACATAATATGGCCTGATCGCTATTAGATAGTCCCCGTCTACCAAATCTTTCGTCTGCTCATTCACGGGCCATTTTGCCACTTCCCCCATACTAATGAGGTGCCCCTTCTTTTTAATCTGGGCGCAGTTAATAGGAGGATTTGAAAAGACGCGTGCGGACGCCAGATTTGATGGCGTTCGATAGATTTCAGAGGTCGGACCAAACTGTGTCACGCGGCCATCGTCAATAAGGCCGGTTTTGCCGCCAAGTAAAAGGGCTTCCTCAGGTTCAGATGTCGCGTAGACAACAACGGCACCGCGGCCGGCAAAAAGTTCTGGTAATTGTTCACGAAGTTCTTCACGCAATTTATAATCAAGATTTGCCAGAGGTTCATCTAGAAAAACCGCATCGCTATTCTTGGCGATCGCGCGGGCAAGTGCGCAACGTTGTTGTTGCCCGCCTGAAAGCTGGTGCGGGCGCCGGTTAAGGAATGGACGAAGCTGCAGAATATCCGCTGCTTCTTCTACCCTGCCTTCTATTTCAGACCGTGCCATGCCGGCCACACGCAATGGTGACGCAATGTTGTCGAACACTGTCATATGCGGATAATTAACAAAAAACTGGTGCACAAGGCTGATATTTCGTTTTTGGGTACTTACCGAAGATATATCCTTGCCATTCATAATAATCTGGCCGGAGGCCAATGGGTCAAGTCCGGCCATCAATTTTATAAGAGAGGTTTTTCCAGAACCGGTCTTCCCAAGTAAAACATTAAATTGACCGGGCTCAAGCACTAGGCTTGTAGGCTTGATATAGGTATGGATACCAACTTTCTTGGTAACTTTTCTTAACTCAAGTGCCATGTGACAATTAGCCCCTACATATCAAGCATATTAATAAACTAATAGATTATTCGCAATTGAAGTGCTGAGGTCCCGAGGGACCTCAGCTTAGATAGAGTCATTTTGCTCTGCTTGGTGTTGGGCTAATCTATTTCTGCCAGCGTTTAACAAGTGCGTCGTAATTCACTGTTTCACCAGCAGGTTTTTCATTGTCAAGTTTCGCTTTTGCGCCACCTTTTCCCAACCATTCGGATGGATCTTTCGGTTCGTTCAAGCGAGGCCCACAACCGCCATATACATTTGCGCTTTCGTCAGCGCGCTGCATACGAGCCATTGTAATATCCATTTCTTCTGCTAAACGATCCATCGCTTCTTGTGGTGTAAAAGCACCGGAGTTCACATCACCAATTTGTTGCCACCAAATTTGAGCAAGTTTTGGGTAATCAGGAACATTCAGTGAATGAATCATGGTTGACGGAATTATCACGAATGAACGTTAAGCCAACATGAGATTTTTTCACGTCAACAGTTTTAGACACAACGAATTGTGCGTAAAGCCAAGCTGCTTTTGCGCGGTCAAGAGGCGTTGACTTCAGGATTGTCCATGAACCCACGTCTTGATACCCGACTTTTTGCCCTTCTTCCCAATAGGGGCCATGTGGTGAAGGAGCCATGCGCCATAGAGGCTTTCCATCGGCATCAACAGTATTATTTCCTTCGGATTGAGGTTTTACCATGTCAGCCGTAAAGGCCGTATACCAGAAAATTTGCTGAGCGACATTACCTTGCGCAAGTGCAGGTAATGACTGGTAAAAATCATATGATGCTGCACCTGGAGGCGCATAAGACCGCAACCATTCATCCCATTTGCGAATAGCGTAGACTGCAGCGGGACCATTTGCGGCGCC
>CAXBLS010000243.1:0-3663 GCA_963976585.1 uncultured Kordiimonadaceae bacterium | reverse complement strand
TCTTCTATAGCAAGATATTGCGCATCCTCATCTTCTTCAATATCTGCTTCAATCACCGCGTCACTTTGCAGGGTACATGTGCAGGCAAGAACCATACCTTCTTCGCGCTCAAAGTCCAACAATGCAAAGGGTGAGGCCTCGCCCAGATCAGTATCACCCTCCAGCACCTCTACCTTACAAGTACTGCACAGGCCGTGATTACACTGATAAGGGATATATATACCAGAGCGCAAACAGGCATCAAGAATGGTTTGACCCTCTTCTACCTCTACAACTTCGCCAATGGGTTCTATGGTAAGTTCGTAGCTCATCAGGCGTGCGATCCTTCGATACCGTCAAGCCCGGGAGTCCAAAACCTGAGCAGCGATTTATGACCAAACCCATTTTCACCAATGCTGGCATCCATATCAGGCGTAAAGTCTTCGCCGTCTAGTGTCCAGATCACTTCATCCCATTTGATTTTCTCAAATTCCGGATGCTTGCTGTAAACACCGGGAAGCGCATCATGAATGAGTGCTGCCATTGGCATTGCAGCAGGCAAAGGCAGACACACGGGAGTACAAAACATCAAATGCTTTTCCCAGTTGATGTAGGTGAGTTGATTACCATGGAAATTTTCTACTTTATCCAGTGGCTCAAATTCATATTTTCCAATTGATGTAACAGACATTCCATTCATCCTTATTTTATTTATTCAATATTTTTATCGGCTAGGCTTTTTTACGGTGCGCCTGCCACTCGTTCCATAATTTCTGATCGGGAGAATTTTCATAATCCAGATTATCCACCCCCAGATTTAAGTTATACCATTTGAGAACGTCTTCGATGCCAGCACCACCGCAGTTACCTTGATAAATTTGATGAACCGGCAACCATGCCTGCACGTATTTTTCAGGCTCATAGTCAAAGATATCTTTACATCCGTCAGAACAGGAATGATATTTGTCGCCCTTATATTCGGAGCAACGATAGGAAATCGTGGTCGGATCATCCATTTCGGTGAACCCCATCGGGATCTGACAGATCTGACATAACATCGGCAATGTATCGTTATAGAAACGGCGCCCCTCTTTTGCCTCTTTACCCAGATGCTCCATACGTGGGCGATAATATTTATCAAAAGTGTCGGGGTATTTTTCAGAAAGCCAATCCATCTCTTCCTTTTCAGGTGTCCATGTATGGAAGTTCGCTGCATGGGTGTAGTTATAGAAAATGTGCCATGCTTGATGACTAACATGTTCTGCTTCTTTGGTTGCAATGTCAGCGTATTTTGGTGGTTTAATGCCGTATCTGGCCAAATCTTCAAACAGGGCTCCACCAGCTTCTGTGAAATAAATCTCCCAAGCCTCGCTCCATGACATGACACGTTTAGGAAGCATATAATCCATCATCATGCCGACGAGGGACAAAAGCCTCGTGCCGCGCCAGAACCATTTATCCATCCATCGCTGAACGATTGGAATATTACGCTCATCCTGTTCAAGCATAAATTTAATCACTTCCAGTCCAAGCGTCATATGCCGCGCTTCATCGGACTGGGCGGAGAAACCAAATGTCACCGTCGCCATATCACCGTTAAAGGCAGCACCGGACATAAACGGTACAAACAACAAATTAGTTAAAACATACTCAAACGAAAATGATATCGAGGTCAAAAATTCAAATGGACCCGCAGACCTTGCATCGTCAAAGAACGATTTCGGCACAGAAAGAAACCACAAGCGATCATGCTGATACGGACCACTGTGAAGGCCATCAAAATATTTATTATAATGGCTCATCGCATGTATTTGAGTTTGCACATGACGCAATTCATCAATCGCCTGCATCTGACAAGCCACACGTGGACCAACGCCGCGGAATTGACGTCCGACATGGGTAAAACCCCGTGATGCTTGATATTCCAGCGGCGAAACCCCTGCAAGAAATAACTTAATCGCGTTCACATAGCGGGCATCGGTAATACCAAGATGACCGTTATTTTGTGAAAAACTATCGATCACTGCATATAATTTTTTTTCTTTTTCCGATTGGAATTTCCAATAAGAATCCATTGTCAGACGGAACGGATCTTCCCAGCCGTCCCAATCATGGATATGAATCCCTTCATAATTATCATAGGGAAAAACTTTATCCATTGGCTGGTAGGTTGTATCCCACCCCAAACCGCGGGTAAGCATGGAATATCGTTGTTTAATTCCTAATTTTTTCTTTTTCTTATCAACCATTGTAAACTCCCTTTTATGTGTTCCAGCTCAACTCAAAATATTCATCTTCTTCGTCTACATTGCCGGCAATACTGATGATGCTAAGATGCAGCTCCTGCACATCCCATTCGCGACCAATAAGCTCTTCAACGGTTTCTTGCTTAACAATCAGACGGCCTTCACAGTCAATTTTGACGAGTGCCGGTAAAAATGTAGCGATTGCATCAGGATTATCCTGCTCAATTGCTTCAATGATTGGTCTGGCATCCTCATTATTTTGCAATGTAATGGATACTATTCTGCTCATGTTTAATTCCTATATTTCTATACCGGACCGTGAGGCCCTCTTAACAAGTTCACTGCGAATGGCTTGTAAAGCGTCGTCGGCCCCATCGCCCAACACATAACTTGCTATTGGTTTAAATGCATCAAGGGAGCGGTCAAGCCAATGGCCTATCCACTTTTGAATAAGATCTTTGTTCTCAGTGTTTTCGTTAGCGGTTACTTTAATGAGTTGATCAACCCAGCGTGCTTCATCTTTGGCCCATTCCTGCATGAATTGACTTAACATTGATAGCGCCGTGCCGCCGTGCTTTAACCCTTCTTCATCGCAATATTGATAGAAAAGCGGAAATACGACCCCGTCCATGCAAAAGTTTTGGGCCACGCAAAGCTCGAACCAGTCTTCGGTAACAAAACTGTCTTCCTGCAATCTACGCACCCCTTGCCAAATGTCACTTTCCATCCAGTCTGTTTTTGCCTGCTCAAGACTATCACCGCTATTGTCGTCAAATTGTAAGCCAATGCGGCTGATAATTTGCGCAATGCCTAATCGGTCCATCGCGCAAAACAGCCCCACCTGGCTTACCGCAGTGCCGTATGCTTTATCGGAATAATCGCAATTGTTCATATTAGCGCCCCACTCGAAGTGGCGTAATGGCAGCAAATATTTTTTTACTTTTTGCTTCCACTCATCGCTCATAAGGTTCAACAAATTGCCCTTGTCGACAATTTTGAAATTATTTTCCTCGGCTTCCATCATCTTGTGACGTGCCATTGTATAAGTGCCGTAATAAAACTGACGAGGATCGACAAAAGCGTACCAATCCTCCATTTTTATCGCTGTTAATTTAGTGTCGTATATTTCACGCTCAGGATCCCAGGTAGGACGGTAATGGAAATTCGTAGTCGGCTGTACATCCCAGGTTGCCTCTTGGTAACGGCTCGCTGGCTTATCTGCACCTAATCGTTTGGCGACATGTTCAAATGTCTGACGTCTAGGCTGTATCACATTTGTTTTAATTTCAATTGTCACTTAAAAATCTCCCAACTTTACAATATTGTCTCGTGCATCCAGATCTTGAGTGATCTTAGATTTTTCATCTGTTTCACCATGTAGCTCATAATTAAATAATTTAGGAAGTCCGCCTGCCGACATTTTATCAAATTCTGATTT
>CAXBLS010000242.1:0-3669 GCA_963976585.1 uncultured Kordiimonadaceae bacterium | reverse complement strand
AATCCGGCAACTTCCTGCACCATGCTTATCGAACGAATGCCGTAATTATGATGCTGGGTTTCCTGCTCATGGGCTATCAAATCACAGGCTATTTTGTTGCTTAATTTATCACAATAATATCAAAAGGAAAAACAATGTTTAATTCCAACATTCCGGAAGACAGAGAGCTTCCATCAACAATTAAACTTCTTAAATCATCACTTATAGCTGCTTTTTGTGCTGTTGTATTACTTGTTACTGTCGTGCTACCAGCAGAATACGGCGTCGACCCAACTGGGATAGGGAGTATGATAGGCCTTAAAAAAATGGGAGAAATTAAAGCCTCTCTTGCCGCAGAAGTAGAAGCTGATGCCGCCGGGCATTTGGCTGAAGAAGCAGTCGCCGCGACAGAAGAAGGACACGCCCATGGCGCTGATACTCACGTCCATGAGGCAGAAGAAGTTGCTGTAGTTGAAGCCGTTGGTGCCGCGATAGAAGAAGGGCATGCTCATGGTGCAGATACTCATGTCCATGAGACGGATGCAACATCAGGCATGACGCATGAAATGCAGGTAACTCTTGCTCCGAACGAGGGTACAGAAATAAAAGTTACCATGAATAAG
Organism: uncultured Kordiimonadaceae bacterium; assembly: GCA_963976585.1. Lineage (GTDB taxonomy): Bacteria > Pseudomonadota > Alphaproteobacteria > Sphingomonadales > Emcibacteraceae > Pseudemcibacter. The sequence goes on along the minus strand of CAXBLS010000242.1, from coordinate 3,067 downwards.
GGGAGTAAAGTTCAGTACGTTTGGTGGACAGATGGTGGAGACGCCAACTTCGATGTTCATGCGGATTCAAAAGTATTGAATATTGAATATCACAATTATGAAAAAGGTTCAAAACAACGTTCGGAAGGAACCATTGAAGCTGCTTTTGATGGTAACCATGGATGGTTCTGGAGGAACCGTACAGATAAGGCAATGACAATTACTCTTGAAACAAATGGTGAATATACTGCCATTAAAGAGTTGAATTAAAAGTCAAGAAATTAAGAGGCGTGAGGACGTGATAAGAAATGCTCTTCACGCCTTAATTGCTTTTCATGTAGGAAGCGCAGAAACAAGGATTAAGCTTAAGTGAATATTTGCATCACGATACTTGGATATGTCTACTGAGATGCCAAATAGTCAGCGATTTCAGCGCATAAAATTATAAATATGATTATAGGAATACGATATGAATAATTCTAACAATTCAACAGACCGGGAACTACCCTCGAGCGATAAACTTATTAATTCTACTCTAATTGCGCTGTTTACTTCTTTGATGTTACTTGTGAGTATAGTTCTTCCCGCTGAATATGGCATAGACCCCACAGGCATTGGTGGTTTGATCGGTGTGAAAACAACGAACGAAATAGAAGCACCTGTTTCTACAAACGCTTCCATCTCCACAAATGGAACGGTCGGTGATGAAAGAACGACTGAGTTTACCAACATGCCTAAAGATGTTGCTACAATTTTAGTCCCTGCTGGCGCGGGCTTAGAATATAAATTCAAGATGAATAAAGATGATCGCCTCATCTATGAATGGGCTGTGGATAAAGAGGAAATATATTTTGATTTCCACGGTGAGCCAGAAGGTGACACATCAGGCTTTTACGAAAGTTATACTGACAGTACCGCAAGAAGTTCGCTTGGTACATTCACCGCACCTTTTACTGGCTCACATGGCTGGTATTTTAGAAATGAAAGCGACACTGACTTAAATGTTACGTTGGCTACAAAAGGTACTTATATAATCACTGGCATAAAATAATAAACTATCCAGGGTGTGAAGATATTAATCTAGATATTCTTCTCGCCTGAAGATTTTTATGAAAATACAAGAATTGTTAAACTTTCCTAGTGTCTGCTTTGGGTCGTTAGCGGACACTCAGAGGGGGCCTACAATTGCCGAAATTAAAGATTATGTCGAATGACTGCTTTCGTCCCGTAGCAGTTATTCGCAGTTCATCGTTTTGACCAATTAATTCAATTCAGGTAAGTTCTCAAAGGTTCAGGAGAGAATACAATGATACTGCAGAATATAGCTATAACTCAATGGCTTTCGAATTATTGTACATAGGTCTCATTTTTATTCTTCAATTCATTACAATCAGATAAACCCTCTCTTAGACTATTGTTTAAAATGCGCTCATCAGCTTCGACGGAAAACAGGCGTAAATAAAGGTGGGTTTACTTTTCATTGTTCATTTTGATAAACACGGGGCGATTTTGCCACCAAAATGTGACTTCAGTTATTTGGCTCGCCCACCAATAAGTCTTATCTCTCACCGTGCGATTGAACCTGTTTGCAAACATTGCACTATTTCCAATAAAACTAAGTACGTCAGAGAGATGAAATTTTTGTTCCTTACTCCCACGTGTCTCCTTCATAAGTTTCTTTAATACTCTATCTTTATTTTCATCTGCAAGGCTTTCAAGACTTTCGAAATCATCAGGCATATTTCGGGTGCTGGAATAAGACGCGAACTTTTCCCAGTATTTTTCTAATATTCCCCTTTGTATTCGATAAAAATCACCTTCTTTTAAAACGTAGTTAAACATTGTTTTTATGTAATCCAAATCGAAATAGGGGCAAACGATCAGTTGCCCAGGAAGGGCCTGTTGCTGAGACCACAAGCTGGTATTACGCCTAGAATGCCATGCAACGTAGGTGAATAAGCCCCTGTTTGGGCCAGAAGGCTGTGCATTGTGCATTTTTGTAAGCTCGGACGAAACGTCCTTAGCCGTTGGGAAGGCCTTTGGGTTTAGTGATTTGGGGAAATTCTCTCCCAAAATATCTTTATCAAAATTTTCGTATCGCCAGCCATCACCCACGAAAGTATCTCCTGCGATACCATCGTAGATACAACAGTTTTGATAGCCTATTTCCTCAAAAAGAGGAGGCGCCCAAGTGTGACTATCACACAGGCCGTCCAAAGCGAGTACTCTTCTGATTGTGTTGGTATACCATTGGGGTTCTGGAGGGTATTTCAAGATTGTATTTTTGACATCATGGTCTTTTGCAATTCGAGATGCAATTATTGCATCAACATCCGCCCCAGTTTTTGTTGGCATTTGCACAGTAATGGTTTCAAAATTCGCTTTATTTTTTTCCAAATGGGCGAATATCCGTCTACTGTCATATCCACCGGACAATGGCAATATAATATTGCCATTCTTTAAATTAAGACATTTTTTTACCGCTTCAGAAAAATATTTTTCTGATTGTTCAAGTGTTTCCTCATTTACGAGCTTCCCACCTATGGGAAAAAGGTTAATGTCATACCATTTATTTATAGTTTGCCCGTTTGATGTATAAGTAGTAACACTTGCACTTTCATTCAGAGCGATGGACTTTGAAAGTGATTTATCATCAGGAACACTTCCTATTATCAAACGCATATACCACGCTTCCATATCCGGTTCATCGTCTTCACAGGAAAGCAAGCCCGGTGCAGTGGAAAAAAATATAAGATTGTCTATTTTTCGAGTATAGATCGGCCCAATGCCAAATAAGTCGGTTATGATATTTAGCTTTTCACCGCCCTCTGTAATAGTAATAGCACTAAACATCCCATTATGTTGCTTCATTAGTTCACCGGACCAATATTCTTTTATACCCTGCGGGTCAGAATATGAGTGAAGTGTTTCATCAGCAAGATACCCTCTAAAGACAACAAGATCAGGGTCATTTTCATATTTTTTGGGAAATATAAGCCCTTTGGTTCTATCTGCGCCGTTTCTCAAAACGAGCCAGTTCTTGCCTCTCTCCAATTGAATGTTTGCGGGAACATTTGTGTGACCAAAG
>CAXBLS010000241.1:0-3678 GCA_963976585.1 uncultured Kordiimonadaceae bacterium | reverse complement strand
CCGCGGCGTCTGCATATTTCTGTAAGCATCCACCTGTACAGTTCACAGATGACCAAGCATACGACATGACTGAAGAATTCATCAAGTCACGTGTCGCTTCCGCGATTGCTGCACAGTGAAATGTCTGATTGTAGCTGCCGGACAGGGCAGCAGGATGAGGGATCAAGGGGATAGTAAACCCCTTATTGAAATTGATGGCGTTCCCATTCTGGAACGCGTCATAAAAAACGCACGCGCAGGTGGTCTCGATGATTTTTATATTGTCACTGGCTACCGTGGTACAAAAGTTCGCGCCTTTCTTGATGAACTTGCTGAGCGTGAAAATATTAAGATTAATCACGTGATCAATGAAGAATGGCAACGTCCAAACGGTCTTTCCGTCTATGCGGCCAAAGATCATATTGACGGACCGTTTGTGCTTACCATGTGTGATCATCTTTTTGATCCCGAAATCATTAAGGATGTTCTGTCCTCGGATCATGATGAGGGCACTGTAACCCTTTGTGTTGATTATAACATCGAAAATCCGGTTATTGACCTCGACGATGTGACGCGGGTGAATTGCACCAGCAATGAGATCAAGAATATTGGAAAAGTCATTCGCGACTATAACGCATTTGACACAGGCATTTTCTATTGCACAAGCGCCATGTTCGATGCGTTGGAGAAAAGCTTTAAAGAAGGTGATGAAAGCATCACCGGTGCCATGAATATCCTTGGCGCACAGAATAAAGCACGCACCTTTGATATCAAGGGCCGTCTATGGCTTGATGTTGATGATCCGACGGCGTTTGGTAAAGCAATCGTTTACGTCAACGAAGGCAAGCTTTAAAATATTTAATTATTCACCATCACGAAGGCGTTTGTGGTGGTGAATAACTTCCTCGATAATAAAATCTAGAAATTTTTCCGAAAAATCAGGGTCAAGCTGTGCATCTTCTGACAGTTTGCGCAGTCGGGCAATTTGTTCGCTTTCACGTGATTTGTCCGCGGGGGGTAGGTTGTTCCTTGCTTTGTAAAGGCCAACTTTCTGAGTGATCTTAAAGCGTTCGGCAAGCATGTTGATAACGGCAGCATCGATATTATCGATGCTGTTTCGATATTCGATCAGCTTATTTTTTGTTTCTTCGTCGCTTGGTGTGCTTGTGTCGCTCAATTTAAAGGGCCCTTCGTTTTGCGGTGGCATTGAACTTAGCAAATGTTTAGATCAATTAGAAAGAATTTTTTTGAAATAGCTTAGCTTTTATTTTTGCTTTATCGCTGTGCTCCATGGCAAAGATATAAACACAGACACCATAGATGATAAACAATATTGGTATTCCCGCAGCTATTCCGACACCACTGCCAATATCCATCGGCGCAAAGTCCATCATCACTTTAAATAGTCCCGTAGCGATCAACGCTGCGAAGATCACCTTGACTATGCGCGTGCAAATCATGTTGATGCCAAATAATCTCTTAATGATGAGAACGCGGATGAGATTCATTAAAAGATATGTCAGGCAAAGCGCCATCGCGACGCCCATAGGTCCGAACTCTGTATATTGAGTGAAGAGATATGCAAAGATGATGTAAAGCGGGATCATTAACAACGAGATCACCGGATTGAGAAGGGGCGAACGGTACATGATTGGCAAGTCGGCCATACCGAAGCCGCCGTTGATGGTTTCACCAAGCATCAGAAAGAATAGTACTGACGCGCCTAGCACGGGCATCATCGCGCCAGATCCATCCGGCAGGATCGCGTCGAATATGGCGACGCCGTAAAAGACAGATAGAATAACCAGTAGCGATTGGATCATCAATATCCAGCGGGCGACCATAATCATTTGGTGTTCGACAGTTTTGAAATCTTTCTCAACCAAGCTTTCTGCCATGACAGGCGCAAGGATCGGATAAAAACTCTGGTATATTTTTTCAACCGAAGTGGCGAACTGTTGGGCGATGGTATAAACACCGAGGATCGCCTCAGAGAAGAAAAACTTAACGGCAAAGATATCCATACGCATAAATACAAGCAATGCCAGATCGTGAAAAGCAGTCGGGCCGGAAAAGCTCAGCAGGTTTTTCATTAGATGAAGGTCTGGTCTGGCGCGAATGGTTTTTTCAAATGAATAAAGATGACAAAACCCCCATATGGCGTAAATGAGAGCAGCGATCAGCGCTATGGCGTATGCCATGAGAAGACCGTAGGTATCAAAACCAGCGTAATACAAACCAAGCATGGCGAACAGTAGGAAATAGGGCTCAACGATGCTCCGTGACACCACCTCATAGCGCATTTTTCGGGTCGCACGCGTGCCAGCAAGGATCACATCAAGCGCGGTGATGACCATGATCATGGGGGCAAGCGTTTTGAGGCCTGTCACCATCTCGGGATAATCAAACAGCGCAGCAAGAAATCCAGCGCTCAATATGATGATCCCGGTAAATATCGCACCGACAATGAGTGAGCAAAGAAGTGCGGATACCATCACCTGTTCGAGAGAATATTTTCCATTGTAATCCTTGTCATGAATGAATTTGAATAGAGATCTTTTAAATCCAAAGGTGGCAAACGCGGCGCATATTTCGACCGTTGTAATTGTATAATTATATCTTCCATAAAGTTCCGCACCGAATAGTGCAACGGCGATAATCAAAAACGGCAGGCGCGATCCAAGTCTGATGATAAAACCAAGGAAATTTGCCCCGGCACCCTTGGCAATATCCTTGTTATCATTAACCGTTCTGGCGGCTTTTTGTTCTGCATTTTCGTCAGATAATGACATACGCTATTTTCTAAAGTTTCTATCTTCTGTTGCGGCGGCGTTTCTTGGCCGGGGTCTTTTTAGCGGGCATGATATCAGTGTATTCACTTAAGGCCATGCCGGTTAGCGTTTTTTCGCCTTCGGCAGTTTTATACACCAAATTATAGTCAACAAGATAGCGAAAATTTGTTACCGACGGATTTGATTTGGCAAATGATTTTTCGAAAAAATTAAGATGTTCAGTAAGATTAAAATGAGCAAGTTTCTTAGTATATTTAAAAGAACCCTGTAGGGTGCCCTTGTCACTGGTGGCGGAAATATTGATTGTTTTGGGATAACTCGCGTCTTTTTCGTCTGTGATATTATCATAGGTGATATCCACGTCTGTAAAGCCATCAAGTTCTTCACTGCCATCAAACAATTTTAAAATAATGTCCTCCTCACTGTTTGGACGGGTGATGGAAGACAGAAATGGTTTTACGCCTTCATTACCGACGCCAACGATGCGTGACCAATATTTAATAAGCTGATCGACCTTATCGGTCATAACGACATGGACACCAAATCCAGTTGCATAGTCAGCATTGTGGACTGGCCCCGATGGATCAAACCCTGCTTCCGGGCCCAGCTGCCAGTTTCCGCTTCCGGTCAGCGACGGCGCGTAAAATGATGTCTCAATAAAGCCATCGTCGCTAGAAAACTTTTTATGGTCGACCGCAGGTTGGTTTGATGTAAGCTGAAGGTCCACGATGCCCATAGTGTTTTCCAAATGGACGGAATAATCGTCTTTCGATGCTTTTAAACGGTGGGTGTGGATGAATAGATCAAGGGCGTTTTCATTGTAGCCCCATTTGCCAAGATCGCGGCCATTTTTAATAACATGGAGCTCGCCTTCGGGAGTGACAAGCGTACCGAGCATGATGCCGTG
>CAXBLS010000240.1:0-3729 GCA_963976585.1 uncultured Kordiimonadaceae bacterium | reverse complement strand
ACTGTGCCCGCAGATAAGTGTGGCTTTGCACTTTACGAATATTTGCGACAGAACCAAGCGCCAACACTGCGCTCGGTACAATAGTAGTGTTGGTCTTTGGATTCACTTTTCTCCTCTTTCTGTCCACGAATCATTAAACGATCGCCTTGCACATGGATAGCGACATCATCTGACGATAAACCGGGTACATTGAGCGTGATTTCGTAGTGATTTTCATCGCCAGAAATATCAATTTGTGGACGATATGGCGCCCCAGAGTATGTGCCGACGACATCGTTATTCAGGAATCGTTGCTCTGGGAACGAAGAATGCAGAGAGGGCATACCAAACGTATTAAACACATTGTCGAACAAACGATACATTTCTCGATGTAATTGAAACAATGAATCAACACTAGAATGTGTTCTCACTGTATTAGCATCGTTTCGAGTCACAGGAATTTGCTGAAGCTAATCTTGATTGCCATCTTCATGTTTAAACCAGTTCCAAGGGTTTAATTTTTCTAAGTTCATGGTTAAGCGCCTCCAATAATCAGAAAAGAAGCAAAAGTAACCTACGCATGGCGGCATCATCATGCTTTAGAAAATTGTCTGCTTAATAGAACGCTGCGGACATATGCCCGCAGCAAATTTCGATGTTATGCAGCCTTACTATTTTTTTGTTCAGATTTGTCTCCAATTTTGTGCTCAATAGTATCTGCACTCTTGCTGATCGAAATACGGCGAGGTTTCATTGCCTCAGGTATTTCTCTCACGAGGTGGATAGTTAATAAGCCATTGCGAAGACCGGCCTCGGTGACCTCAACGTGATCGGCAAGATTGAACTTGCGTTCAAACATCCGATTGGCGATCCCTTGATGAAGATATTGGTGTTCCTCCGGCTTCGTTTTTTCACCACGAACCGTTAGAACGCCTTGTTCCACTTTAATATCGAGTTCGCTCTGGTCAAAACCGGCAACGGCCAAGGAGATGGCAAACTGGTTTTCATCAATCACCTCAATATTGTATGGCGGATAGGATGCGGCGGCATCGGAAGTAAGCGCACTATTGATTAGCGATCCGAGACGATCAAATCCAATGCTGCTGCGATAGAAAGGGGTTAAGTCGATTGAGTTCATCATATATCCTCCAAAATAAGCAATACAAAATAAAGTCAACTTTTGTCAGCAATATTCCACGGTAGACATATCACTGACAAAATTTAACTATGTTCATATAGAAATATTTCAAGTCAAAACGATGAATTTTTTTGTTGAATGAATAAGTATATGTAATTCAAAAAGTTAAATGCTAAATGCTAAATGCCTCAGATCAATACCTTTCCTTTTCCTTTTGCGTTGCACTATTTGATGTATTAAGCGCCCTTATTTTCTGGTTTTACTTTACCTGTAAGCCAATCCCAGTCCAGTTTGGTTGGGTGTGTCATATAGTCATCTGCATTTTTCACCACATTCTCCAGATAGCTTCGACGTAGCTTCAATTTTATGTCGGGCGAATGTTCACCTTCCTCAACTGGTGTGAACATCCCATCCACAAAACGTGTACTAAAGTATGCGAGCGGCTTGTTCTCATCGTCTGTCATTATGAAGGCAATAGTGTCCTGTGAATAAATTCGATTTATGACAGCAAGTATCCCATTGAGTAGCGGTAAATGCCGATGTTTGAAAAGAGCATAATTGCAAATATTAATATAATATTTGATAAGTACATTGTTGGTTAACTTTTCTCTCATTTGTATTTTACTTAATAATTTTAAAAGAAATAGAGTGCCACGCCGCAAGCAGCGAGGTACTTAGAACGCTCTTCATGCTGCTAATTTCAACCAGCAGTCTGTTCAAAGGGTGAGGAATTGAACCCAGCAGAGATTAAAAATGAGACTGTGTCCAATAGCACTGTAAATACGGGATCAGTTATCGCGATCGGTCATTGCTTTTCCCCATCCCCGAAGCCAATTCTAAGCTGAAATTTAATTTTTTGCAACAGAGTTCACGCTACTATTATCTTATTAATCAATTGGTTGATATCAGAGTTTCCATTAATAAGTTATTCAAATGGAAAATATTTGTTGAAAATTATCTGATCAACCACATCATAAAAAATGAACCCTTGCTAGTAGCATTTAGTGGAACAACAATTTCCAGCTATTGGCTTTTATTTATTAAAAAATAAATTAAAGGAGAACGAAAATGTTAAAAAAATCAATATTCAAAGCTATCTACGCAACCATATTGGGAATATGCCTCATTGCAGCGGCTCCTGTATTCGCTGGAGAATCGACTTCAACTAAGAAGTCGCAAACGAAATCAGCCGAGAGTAAGTCAGTACAGCCGCAAGTTGATAAGCAAACCACTAACGAAGCCACAAAAAAACGTAAAGAAATTATTTCAGAAGCGAGTGCAGCAATCAAAGAAACGGAAAAAGCACTAAAGGCACTCGAAGAAGATAAAACTAAAGAAGCGCTGGCGGCATTAGAAATAGCAGTGGGTAAATTGGAATTGATTCTGGTGCGTGATCCAGAGCTAGCATTAGCACCAGTTGATGTTGATATAGTAACTCATGATTTATATGCCGATCTTGAAACGATCAAAAAAGCTATTGATAAGGCCGAGGATTATTTAGAAGATGGTGAGATTCAGAAGGCACGACCGTTGGTGGCGAGTATGGCCAGTGAAATCGTTTTCCGCACAAAGAATATACCGTTGGTAACCTATCCAGATGCCATCAAAGCAATAACGCCACTAATTGATGCTGGCAAGATTGAAGAAGCCAAGACAGAGTTAAGGATTGCACTTAGTACACTTGTGGTAACAGAAGATGTGATTCCACTACCAGGCCTACGTGTAAAACACATACTCGATGAGGCTGAGAAGTTGGCGGAAAATGAAGAACGCAGTGTGAAAGATAATACAACCTTATCTAATCAACTTAAAGAAGCACGGACGCAATTAAAGATGGCTAAGCTGCTGGGTTATGGAACTAAAAAATCGTATCAACCTATGTACGACCAGATTGATCAGATTGAACAAAAGATTGAGGGTGGTAAAGGAGGAAAAGGCTGGTTCGAAAAGATCAAACAGCAAATATCCGAATATCTTGAAGCCTTAAAATAAAAAGTTTACAGACATAATTCAGAAAGTAATTCAGATTAAAAAGGAGATGGAAACATATGTCTACATTACATCAAATTCGTGAAGGTCTTAATGAAGCATTGGGAGCCGTGACAGATGGTTGGCAAAAACTTTATCATCGGGCTGCAGGCGCGTTAACTCACTTTTCAAATGACAAAAAAAGCGATGATAAAACCCAAGATTCAAGGGACATGGAAGTGCGCAGCAGTAGTTGGGGCGTGCTAGCGGCAGAGGTGTTCGATGATAACGATAAAATTGTGGTACGTCTTGAGGCACCCGGTATGGAAAAAGACGATTTTGATTTGCAAGTTCATGATGGTTATCTGGTGGTTTGTGGTGAAAAGCAAATTGAGCGTGAACGTACCGAAGGTAATTATCATGTGACCGAATGCGCCTATGGCCGATTCGAGCGTGCAATTCCGCTACCTGATGGAGTAGATATCACCAAATCTAATGCCAATTATAAAAATGGGGTCTTACGGGTTGAGTTACAAAAATCAGACCTACGGCCTCGGAAAACCATCCAGGTCAATTAGTGTTTATAAAGGCTATGTCACAATTAAATGTTGAACTTGTGATTCCCCGTGGTCTTGCCACGGGGA
>CAXBLS010000239.1:0-3773 GCA_963976585.1 uncultured Kordiimonadaceae bacterium | reverse complement strand
CCATCTTCTTTATTTTTATGTATCCAAAAATCATATTATTCCTTGCTGCAACACTCTTTATGGCTACATCAACTATCAGTTATGCGCAAAACGTTGACCGTTTAGTGCAGCTCATTGAGTATGTAGGGGTCGACTATTCTGAAGCCATATTGAATGGCGAAGTTATCAATGAAAACGAGTATGCCGAGATGGTAGAGTTTGCAAAGATAATTAAGGATAGAATAACAAAATTACCGAGCTCCCCTGCAGTGACGTCATTGCAAATGCAGTCCACGCGACTGCAAGTTTCAATTGGAGAGAGGGCACCAGTCGATAAAATTATAGCTATTGTAAGCTCTATGCGCGACAATATATTCAACAATTTTAACCTTATTGTTTCTCCTGTTCAAGCACCAGATTTACTTAATGGCAGGATGCTCTATGAAGACAATTGTGTAGAATGCCATGGCCTTGCTGGTAGAGGTGATGGTCCATTAGCGGAGGAATTGGATCCAATTCCTACAGATTTTACTGATAAGTCACGCTTTGCACAGAGATCTCTCTTTGGCCTGTTCAACACCGTTACTCAAGGTGTTGATGGAACGACCATGGCAGATTTTTCTGATCTATCTGTTCAGCATCGGTGGGATTTGGTCACTTATATAGGGCGTTTAGCCGTTGAAAAAGAAGATGCTCTTCGAGGTGAAAAACTCTGGGAAGGGTTTGACCAAAGACAAAACCCAATAAGTCTTTCTACGGCCATGATCATGTCTCCAAACGAGGCCGCTAAGAAATGGGAAAACGGCTTTGAATTGATGGCCTATTTGAGAACAGCACCAGAAGCGCTTTTTAAAGTCGAATTTTCCCCGGTCATTTTTGCCCTCAACCATATTCAACTCAGTTATAAAGCGTATCAGCAAGGGGACGTCGACGAAGCATATGAATTAGCATTGATAGCATATCTAGAAGGTTTCGAATTAATTGAAGCTAGCCTAGCCATAGTAGACCCAAGTCTATTGCAAAGTACCGAAAAAGAGATGCTGTCGTATCGAAGTGATTTGCAACAAAGAAAACCTGTTGTAGATGTTGGACAGAAAGCAAATGCATTACAATCTTTGTTAAGGCAAGTCCAGGATCGGTTAAACCAAGGCAACGGCCTTACTCTGGAGGCGGCATTCATCACCAGTTTCGTGATATTGCTGCGGGAGGGTTTGGAAGCACTGCTTGTTGTTGTTGCAATTTACGCACTTCTCGTAAAAAGCGGCAGGAAAAATTTTATACTTTATCTACATATCGGTTGGGTGGGCGCAATCTTGTTTGGTGTTGCGACTTGGTTTATATCAGAGCACCTAATTCAAATTAGCGGCGCGACCCGCGAGGTTACCGAGGGCATTGCCGCATTGGCGGCATCCGGAATGTTACTAGTTGTAGGTTACTGGCTTCATAGCAAAACAACAGCTTCGGGCTGGCAGGCATTTGTTCGTGATAATCTCGAATCAGCACTTAACAAACGGGCACTATGGGGCCTGACTGGATTATCGTTCATATCGGTATACAGAGAAGTTTTTGAGACGATCCTTTTTTACCAGGCACTTTGGGCACAAAGCACTCCGGCTAGCTCAATAGGGATAACAAGTGGTTTCTTTGGCGGTTTGTTGTTGCTCTTCGCCATTGCTGTGGCCTTAATGAGATATAGTGTCAAGTTACCGCTAGGTCAATTCTTCGGTTTCACCGGTATACTCCTTGTGTGCCTGTCGTTTGTTTTCGCTGGCAAAGGTATCGCTGCGCTTCAGGAAGCAGGAAAGATTCCGAGCACCTTAATAGATTTCGTCACATTCGATTGGCTTGGCATATTTCCAACTATTGAAGGATTAGCTTTACAAGCAACCATACTGTCATTAGCTATTTTCATCTATGGAAAAGAAATTTTCAGTCGAAAAAACAGAAAATGTTGAATGGGGATTTATTGTAATATGTGAGCGCTGTTATAATAGGCTTATCTCAGGTGATTGTCGGCGGTAGCTTCATTTTTCTCTGGTGATGTCATTTTTGTTTATTCAGCTATCGCGTGGTCTGCCAGGGCCGTAATTATAAGACATTAGGAAACTTTTTCACCATGGCACTGAAATATCATCCGCTTCATCTCTTTTTCCATTATGGATAGGACTCTGATCTTCTTCTGGATATTTTCAAGATTATTTTTAGCGATCTTGTCTACTTCCGCACACGTATGATCTGGCTGATCTGATAGTGCTAGTAATTCACGGATTTCATCGAGTGTAAAGCCTAGCGCACGGCTATGGCGGATAAACATAAGGCGCTTTAAATGGGAATTTCTATACATTCGACGATTGTTATTGGCTCTGGCAGCAGTTGGCATTACACCAATTTGTTCATAATAACGGGTCGTCTGCACTTTACAGCCAGCGCGCTTGGCAAGTTCGCCGATCATAAATTCTTCTGTCATCTTTAAATCTCCTCTTGCTCCTACAGTTACTATAGCATGTATATTTGACGTATCAATAAAACAAATGATTCGGTAAGCTTGATGGCAGATAATTGTGGGTGTGAAATAACTCAAAAATTTGATGGTTCTTCCAAAGAATATAAGCGTATTCTTCTTATTATTATTGCCATTAATTTAACGATGTTTTTTGTAGAAGTAATAGGTGGTATCTCCTCGAGGTCCGTGGCACTTCTCGCGGATTCTCTAGACTTTCTGGGAGATACAATGACGTATACGATCTCCCTTCTTGTTATTGGTCTATCTTTAGCAACAAGAGCTAAAGCTGGATTGTTTAAAGGAATATCTCTTTTAGTTGTTGCAACGTGGGTGCTAGGAACTATGGCGTACCGACTAATATATATTGAGGTGCCTGAACCAATGACAATGGGGGCAGTAGGAATGGTTGCGTTCGGGGCAAACGTTTTAAGTGCTTTATTGCTTCTTCGTTATAAAGACGGAGATTCAAACGTAAGGTCTGTGTGGTTATGTAGCAGAAACGATGCAATTGGTAACCTTGCGGTAGTTATCGCCGCATCTGGCATCGCTGCTAGCGACACTGCTTGGCCGGATTTGTTCGTTGCTTTTGTTTTAGCCGGTCTATTTATAAACTCCGCAGTTCAAATTATACGACTGTCAAGGGCTGAACTTAAACTGAGTGCAATAGGATGAATAGATTTTTATGATCAGTGATTTATACATTAGTGACAACCGTTAATATGAAAAAATATATTAATATATTAATGCTTACTATCTTCGTTGTTGGGGCAACAGTTGATATTGCTGTCATTGATGCTGTTGAACTTCAACATGAACTCATTGATGGGGATATTCAAAAACTAACATCAAATTTTGAACATGAGACTAATATAAATGATGATCAGCATTGTGCAGATCACTGTTTACACCATCTAGCTTCAATCACAATCGTAGATATCAAGCCTACAGTTGGCCTGAATGTTAAAGGTATCCCATTTTATCATAATACTATGATCACTCAGTTCCTCAAGCCATCTACACCTCCTCCTCTGTACCAACTCTCATAGATAAACGCTCTAAGGAATTTTAGAGAAAATCAACTTATTAATAATGAGAGTAATCCGTATGAGAACCGTACGCAATTTCGTGCTTGGTATGTCGATAACTAGTATTTGCATATCAATGATTCAAGTGTCTATTGCACAAGAGACAATTAAGAGACCTGTACTACACGAATTTCTAACCGAAGTATTGGAGGGGCACCCTTCACTATTATCAATCGAGGCAAGCCAGAAGGCTGTCGAAGCGCGTG
>CAXBLS010000238.1:0-3776 GCA_963976585.1 uncultured Kordiimonadaceae bacterium | reverse complement strand
ATATGATCGTTCATTGCGCTACCTCCTGCTTAGAGGTGGTCAAAGGCGCTGCATGGGCCTCGGCGCTTTCCAGCGCAAAATCTGCTGCTTTCTGTGCGTGGCTTGCCGCGCTGATAATGAATTTCGGATCGTTGCGCAGATTGGTGAGCCAGCCCTTGATGTATTGGGCGTGATCGAGGCGCGGGGTTTGCGAAAGGCCAAGCGCGCCGCAAAGCATGGCGCTGCCAAGCTCGGCAACCAGTTCCTCAAAAGCGTAAGCCTGATCGCCAAAACGCCCTGACATATCGCGGTTCAGGCGGTTTGCATTGCCTGTTGAATGGGTAATTTCATGGGCAAAAACGCTGTAATAGCTCTGGGGGCTATCAAACTGGCCAAGCTCGGGCATGGCGATATGCTCGGCAATACCTCCGGCGTAATAGGCACGATCAGAAACCCGCACAGGCAAACGCTCGCCAGCAATATAATTTTTGACGAAACTCTCAGCCTCGGCAATCGGGTTATGGTCCTTAAGTTTGTCTTTAAATTTCTGCTCTACGCCCCGCGCATACTCGCCTTCCACCTGCTCGGAATTGAACACGCGAAAATAACGGGTAGATACGGCACCAATTTTGCCGCTGTCATTGCCCTCATCATCCGTTTCATTAAAGAATTTCCACAAGACAATAATTTGCGAGCGCTCGCCTTTACGAACATTGCACTCTTTATCCTGCCACTGCTTGAAGGTCGCCCATATGTTCGAGGCGTAGCCCGAATGAGACAGCAAAATATGATTGATGCCTCTATATGCTGTGCCCCTTAGATTGATGGGGGAATGCCCCACGCAAAACCACGGCGTTTTAAAATCGCTGGGGTCAACCTGCTCCAGTTGCCTGATGATTTGGTCTGTGACCATTTGATAAATTTTGTTTGACATCCCATTTGCTCCTTTGTTTCCTTTTTTGGCTCTGGATGGGCCAATTTCTCTGCACAACCGCGCGCATGAACCCTTGGCTAGCGCCGAGCGTCAGAACAAAAAAAGCCTCCGCACGTCTCTTTTGGCGGGGGCTTTTCTGACGAGAGATCGAAGAGCGGATGCCTCAAACACTTTTTGTGCGCCACACGGATATTTGGAGCGGGCCAGCGCGCAAAAAGTGTTTGAACAGGCATCCGAAATTCGATGTAAGCTTGGAATTTGGGTTCCAAGCGCACCTTTTTTCAGGTGCGCTTTTTGAAACAGCTCATGCACCGGCGGCGCATACCTTTTCTCTTCCTTCACGCCAAGGATCGTGACCCGCATGGGGCGAAACCGCTCTTTCGCGGGTTCGACAAAGCTTGGTGAATGAATATAAGCCTAGCGGCGTAGAGCCTGGCCCGCTGCATTTTGCAGTGGGCGGCGGGCCGCTACTCTTCTTATTTTATCTTCAAATTGATAAACAATTCACCGCAATTACAGCGTATGGTTTCCGCCGATGTATGACGACGGTGAGTATGCCCGGCTTCCAACGTGCATTCCCGAGCGGAAATGAGCGGGGTCTCCATAGAAAGAAGAGATAAAGAAGGATCAAAAGGCCGGTGATGATCACAGGCACATAGCAATTGTTCACCATTGAAGTAAAATAGGGAAAGGGATTGCCACGGCCAGGATTGCAAGCATAATAATGGCGCCTGCAAGAGACGTCGGTTCCGCCTTTTAGGGAGCTTGGGGATTGCCGGAAATGTTCCTGGCAGAGGCTCCTATCTTTTTTCTGTCTGCCGCCGCACCAAGGGCAAAAATTCTCTCCGCCTCTTTCCCTCTAGCCGACAACACCATATGCTTCCCATCACTAAGGAAACATTGAGTATCATGTTCTTATCTATTTGTGTTTCCTGTATGACGGAACGGAGGTTCTTCGGTACAGAGAAAATGGCTTTTGAATCTGCCGGATTATCACGGGAACATTGGGCCAGTTCTATACCCGTAAGGGAAGTTTTTAAACGCGCCCTTAATAACGCTGTTCTGCGGTATTATCAGACTCACTCCTTACGAAAAACGCATGTGATAGGGGCGATGGAGAACCGCCGCCGATATCAGAAGCCAGAATATTGGCCATGAACATGTTATGACCACTTACAATGCGTATGGAAAATTAAATATGGGCGATCAACGAAAAGCCTTTTTCCGCAACGGAAACAACAAAACTGTTTCGCAAAATATATTCAGCGAAGAACTGATCTAAAAATTGAGTAAAAGAACACAAAAATAGCGGCCTTTTATTTTTAAATCTAGTAAACAACCATAAAAATCATTAATTTTTTCAATATGATATAGAATTAACCCACTCACCTTTTAGGAAAAAAGCAGCGTTAGTGATAATGATAGGGCACTGTTGTCTGCCCGCCAATACCGCCTGATAAAGAATGCCATTGATAAACCTAGCGCCCAATGTTAGATAACAGCTATGAAGAACGTTTTACTCTTGATATGTGCATTTGCTCTTTTCGCCACTGGCTTTGTTTCGGCGGCGCATGCGGATGGTGATATGCAAGGTTCTGACCAGCAGATTGAGTCAAGCATGGATCAGGATAATATGAACGACAATGCAGCCGATCCGTTAAATGATCAGCACTGTGGTCACGGTCATATTGATTTTACTGATCATGCAAAAACCAACCTTTCAGACATCAAATCAAAGTTATTTGCCACGCTTTCCGAAGCTCCGCTTCCATCCCTTATTTATGGACTTAAACGCCCTCCCTGGATTTAATTTTCAGGAGTGTGGTGTATCTTTATTCAGGCCAAAAAAGACCATGAGTCTGTCTGATCTAATCTCCAACATTCCCCTATATGCTGCGTAGCGAAAGTTCTCTTTCGTCCGCTAACTGCGTTTTTGTAGATTACTAAGGGAATACTTAAATGAAACAACGATTACGAATACTCGCGATGACGACTGTGGTTTTGCCGCTTATGTTTACCGGCGCGGCGCTGGCTCAGCAGGAACAAAAACCCAGTATAGCTGCTTTCATCAATCATATATGGCAGGCCAGTCCCGCTATCCATGAAGCCGAAGCACGGGTTGCTGCCGCGCAAGCCGGACAAAGAGCCGCTTCACGTTGGCAACATAATCCGGAACTGGAATTCGAGGTTGAAGACGTTGATGGTGAAGAAAAAACCATGCTGCTTGGTGTAAGCCAGACAATTGATTGGAGCGGTAAATTCCGCTCATCAGGAAAGACCGCTGAGTTTGAATTGCTGGCTGCTTCCGCAGAACGTGATCGGACACGACAAAATATCGCTCTGGGTGTGTTGTCGGCTTTGGCGGACATCAGGGCTGCAAAGGATATTTTCGGATTGGCGGCGCAACGTTCAAGCCTGATGAAGCGTTTCGCGGGGTTGGTCGAGAAGGGCTTTAAAGCGGGTGATATTGACCAGAGCGAGTATAACCTTGCTCAACTGGCCTTATCCGAAGCCTTGATTGAGCAGGCGGATGCGGGAACAACGCTGGCAGAAAGCAGGCAGGGTCTTGATACCGCCATAGGCTTTCCGCTGGAAAACGGCTTTGCTCTGCCGGATTTACCGGGAACCCTGCCAGAGTTTTCAGATAGTGGTGAAAGCGAAGACGATAATCTTATGAACCTTCCCGCCATTCGCGCCATGAAAAGCCGCGAGGAAGCCGCCAAATCAATCATCACACAAGCCAATAAGGATAGATTTCCTGACCCCACCATAAGCATTGTGGGCGGGGAAGATGCTGGGGCCGGTAAAATTGGTTTTTCGGTATCTGTGCCGCTGTATGTCTTTAAAACCTACAGAGCTGAAG
>CAXBLS010000237.1:0-3825 GCA_963976585.1 uncultured Kordiimonadaceae bacterium | reverse complement strand
TGTAAATCACTACGCTGAAAGACTTTTAAAGACTTGGCCTTTACCGTTTTCTTTTGCCATATATAAAGCTTTGTCGGCAACTTCCACCATTTCACTAGCGCTTATATCAGAATCCAAACATTGAGAGAGGCCAGCGCTGGCACCAACATCTACCTCATAACCGTCTAGCGTATTGGTGTTCTTTATTTCCTGAATTATTGCCTCCAGGCTATTTTCTGCTGCCTCAGTGTCATCAGAATTTTGGAAAATAATTGCAAACTCGTCTCCGCCTAAACGCGCAGGAACATCATTTGCCCGGATATGCTTTTTCATGACGTCAGCAACATGAACAAGTACAAGGTCGCCCGCTTTATGTCCTTGCGTATCGTTAAGGTTTTTAAAATTATCCAGATCCATATATGCTAAAAGGAAAGGCCTGTTTGATTGCTTATACTGACGAATAGCTTCTTCCATATTAACATCGAATGACCGGCGATTTGCGAGGCCTGTTAACCCGTCAGTTAAGGCCATTTCCTTGATCTTAAGCTGTTCTTGTCTTTCCAAGGTAATATCTTCGTAGGTATTTATTACGGTACAGTCACCCATAATTCTTTGAACTGTTTTGATTACAGAGCCATTGGGTTTTTCTCTTTCCCAGCTATACTCCTCGCAATCCAAACGATTTTTAATGCGTTCTTTGAGCTCAGAAATATAGTCATCTATCGATAAATCGTAGGTATCTTCACCGGACATATTGAGTTCAAAAAATGACTTTAGGTCCATATTTTCTTCGTATTCGCGGTCCTGAAGTCCCATAATTTCCTTAAAGGTATCATTCCACGCCTGCAATCTGAGCTCCGGAGAAAAAACGACAATTCCATGACCAGTATTATTCATGACTTCTGTCAACAATCGATTTTTGACCTCAATATCGGCAGACATAAGCGCTACATCATCCATTAATGATGCTTGTACCTCTGCAGACTGTTCAATAGTTTCCCTTTGGAACTGCAGATCAACCATTTGTTGGTTATTTTTTTCTAAGGCTTCTAAAGTTTTTGCTTGCTCTATTTTCAAGTTTTCCTCTATTTTTATTCTACGTTTAATTTCACCCTTAAGACTCATGCCCCAAATGAAAATAATAATAAATACGACAAATGCACCTAATACGGCTTTCTTTATTACGTCATAATTCACTTTCTCACCTGTATCTAACACAATCCATTCTCTTGAAATTTTCCTCTTGTCTTCTTGACTTAAGGTCTCCATAGCTTTTTGTATCGAACTAGCAAGAAGCGGGAAGGTTTTCGGGATGCCTATTACATTAATATCCTTGTATTGTGTTTCGCCGATTACTTGGATGTTTGTAAGGCCTTCCTTTTCGAGATGGTAGGTCGCCACTGGAATGTTGGAAATATGTGCGTCCACCCTACCTGCTGCTAGTAAATTTAAGGCCTCAACTGAAGTGCTTACTTCAATTGTTTCAATGTCTGGATAATCACTTTTTATTTTTTCAGTAATAGAAAAGCCTTTCATCTGTGCGATTTTATAGCCTGACAAACTTTCAAGGGAGCTATATTGGTTTCCTTGTCGTCGCCCGAAAATCATATTTGTTGTTGAAACAGTTTGCTCCGTGAAAATGAGGGTTTTTTCACGTTCTGCGGTCGGATTGATTGCAGAATAGATTTGTGCATCACCGGAAGCGATCATTTCGACAGCTTCGCTCCAATTTTCACTTCCTGCCCATTCAAACTTCACATTTAGTATTGTCGCAATTTTATTAAGATAGGCACCAGAAATTCCCTGAATTTCACCATTTTCGCCAATCATATCAATAGGGACTAAAGTCGGATCAACGGCAACCTTTATGATGTTGTTTTCTATTAACCATTGTTTTTCATCTGAGGTCAAATTCACCTCATTAATAGTGTTACTTTCCATGAGCCACTTTTTAGAAAGTGCTATATACTCTTCTTCTGTGACCATATTCATGGCCTTAGTTAAGATTGAGTGTAGCAGCGGTTCATCATTGCGTGCGGCCAGATGCAATTTATCATTTCCATCTATACCCTCAAGAAAGCCATCACCTATAACTTCAAGACCTGAAATAAAATTCTTTGTAATGGTATATTGTGCTTGCTGAAATAGGGTTGCGAACGCATCTATTTCGCCTTTGGCTAGCCCTTCTAGGGCGCTCTGGAGAGTTTTATATTCGATGACAATTAGATTAGGGTAATTTTCTCTATATGCATCCGTACTTGTCCAACTTTTAATGGCTCCAATCTTTAAGTCTTTCAAGTCTTCTATTGTTCTTAATGGGGAGGAACCATGACGACCATAATAGACCATCGGTAGGGTGATATAAGCATCTGTAAAGTTAAGATATTCTTTCCTTTCAGAATTTAACGCCAAACTATGAGCTATATCTATTTCTTTATTCTTTAAAAGTTTAACAAGCTCTTCCCAGGTATGCCCATTGACATACTCGATGTTTAAACCCACTTTTCTGGCGACAAGATTTAGATAATCAATGGAAAATCCGGCAGGCTCGCCGGAGCGAACAAAATCAATCGGAGCCCAATCCATTTCGTTGGTAGCTTTAAGCACCGGATGTTCAGAAATCCAGGACCGCTCTTCTTCTGTTAAAGATATGCTTTCTGGTTTACTTTGTGCAGCAACAGTATAAGTAAACCCCACTACAATCAGTAATGCAGCAAACAGGTATTTAAGAATAATAATACTTTGCTTATTAATAATATTCACAGCTCCTTAAACCCACCTTCTCTAACAAATGATAGCATTAGAACCAGAAAATGCATAAAGTCCAACTTAATACGAACTTATATAACTAGTTTAAATATGTTTAGAAATAATTAATCCGTGTTTTCTATCGGCCAGAAGAAGTCGGTAACATAAGGCCCTGATCACTGCTTTTTCTCAATTTCAGCATCAAGCATAGCAATAATAGCACGCTGCTTTTCCAAGGTGGGGTGGGAGTAGATAAATAGGTCGTTAATATACGGCAAAACTTGGGTAATCGAAACTTTAAATTGGTCGTACTTGTATACTTGTTCAATATCTATTTCCTTGCTGTCCCATATCACATTGCTTGTTGTTAGGCGCGGGACTAGCCCCGGCAATGGGTATGTGTAGTTTTTTCCATATGGCTGACTATGGCCATCTAATATTTTCTTATGTAAATAATTGATGTATATCAATTTTCTTTTCAAATATAAAACTTACAAATAGCTGAATAGAAATTGGCGTACTAATAAGAGCAAATACTTTTCAGTGGACTAAGATGATGAAAAAAAATATTTCACCGACCGATATTCAAAATACATTTGATGAAGATGATATTATCGTCTCAAAAACTGACCTCAAAGGATATATTACATATGTTAATGATGTGTTTTGCAAAGTTGCTGAAGCAAATGTTTGCGATTTAATTGGTAAGCCACATAGAATTATTCGTCATCCCGATATGCCTAGATGTGTATTTCAACTGCTCTGGCAGCAAATCGAAGCAAAGAAAGAAATTTTTGCATTTGTAAAAAACATGGCTCTTTCAGGTAATTATTATTGGGTATTTGCCCATGTAAGTCCTACGCTTGATGATGCAGGAAATATTGTCGGTTATCATTCTAACAGAAGGCAAGTTCCCACTAGTATAATTCCCGTGGTTTCAGAACTCTATAAAAGTATATTAGAAGTTGAAAAGAGTCATTCGAATACAAAAGAAGGAATGAATGCAGGCTTTGAGATAATCGTAAATTTATTAAACGAAAATAAGATGACATATGATGAATTCGTTTGGTCCCTATTTAAGTAGATTATAATTTCTCT
>CAXBLS010000236.1:0-3829 GCA_963976585.1 uncultured Kordiimonadaceae bacterium | reverse complement strand
ATCAAGTGCGCTGAGATGAATATGTGCCAAGCCGAAATTGCAGATTTGCTGCACATTTCCAATTCAACGGTCCACCGTATTGCAAAAAAATTAGGTATAACTTTAGCCAGAAAGGTTAGGCATGGAAAAAATAATGAAGTATATCCAGAGGCTGGAGAGGGTGAACTTGATAATGCTGAACGAGCCGAACACATCGAAGAGGCCAAACTTGCAGCAGAGGCTACAGGAGCAGAGCGCGCTGCTAGAGAGGCTGAAATCCGCTTTAAACGCTCTCCCGAAGGAAGATTAAAGGTAAGTCTTCAAGGCGTCACCGACAAGCACTTGCGTTACGAGATAACTTACGGACATTGCATTCTTGAGTTTGAGCGACTGCAATACAAGTTGAAAAAACGTGGGCCATTGCCGTCAAGGGAGCCAAGGCAAAGCACCATGCACAAGGGTGCGCTTGAGATAGCTCAGAAGCGTAAGGCGTATGGCATAGCGCAGGGTAAGAAACTTATCGGCATGTTGGGCGATGACCAGCGCGTGACCGTCTCAGACGCCGCTGAGTTACTTGGGGATAGCATCCCACGCACAGCCAGCTATTTGAAGAAATTGGTTTTAGCTGAGAAGATACACCGGGTGCGCGATTATGTGGAAATCAAAGACCAGCCTAAACCGCAATGGCGGTGGGTGTTCTGCAAGCAGCCTATTGAGGCATTCCATTCACCATTTGAGGATGAACGATGACCTACTGGGCAGCACTAATCCTGACATACACCGTAAACATTGGCGTGACCTCATACGAGGTCACGCCAACTGTTTACTTCAAAGACATGCAAACATGCTCAGTGGCCATTGATGCGATCTATCCCGTCATCCATGCGCAATCCAGAGACAGCATGGCGAAATGTGAGCGAACTGACATGCCGTCAAGCAGCATCCGGCCATTGGCGAGGGGTGACAAATGATAAAGAAATGCGAATACAAGACGTGCTGCAACTTTTTTACTGCAAACGGCCGAAGAATATTTTGTTCAACAAAGTGCAATGCAAAACAGCGTCATATTGAAAACTACCCTAAAAGGAAGCCGGATAGAGTGGCTGAAATAAATAAACGCCGCAGGGAGAGGTGGTCAAATATGACTACGGCGGAGAAGTGGGAATATGGCCAAAAAGGTATGTCTCGCATAAATAAAGACAGGCAAAGACAAAGGCAGAGAGATGACTTCCTTAGAAGATACCACACAGAAACTGAATACAGAATAGCGCAGTGCTTAAGGTCTAGGATTGGAAAAGCGATCAAGTCAAGCGGCGGGAGTAAAGCGCACAAGACCATGCGGCTCTTGGGATGCACTATAGATTATGTACGCCATTACCTCGAGGCGCAATTCGCCGAGGGCATGACGTGGGACAACCACGGAGGCTGGCACATAGATCACATAAAACCATGCGCAGCATTTGACCTGACAAACGACAAGCAGCAGCTAGAGTGCTTCAATTACACGAATTTGCAGCCACTGTGGGCCAGTGATAATATGTCAAAAGGTTCAAAATTTTAAGACCATAAAACTTAACAACTTAGGAGAAGAATAATGCTAAATAAATGGACGAAAGAAAATTTCAAAAACTACCACGCCGAAAACCCTGATGTGTACGCACAATTCAAACACTTTGCTTTGATGGTTACTGGCCGCAGAGATTACTATTCCGCTAAATGTATTTTTCACCGGGTGCGATGGGAAACAATGATTTCTGGTAAAGGTGACGAACACAAGGTTGATGATGGTTGGATCAGTCATTATTCTAGGTTGTTTATGGAAGAGCATCCAGAACACGATGGTTTCTTCAAGACACGAAACCGCAAAAATTCTTATCACTCTCATAGCCAGCGCTTTGAATTATAGCAAATATTGAGCGATAGATTGCATGTTTGTCGCTCACATCTCTGATTAATAGTTAAAAGACACCGGGAGCGCACTTAAATATATTTTAGAGAGCCAAGTAATATCGCAGTATTACTTAGCAAAGCCGAATCAATCGAACGAAGATAAAACTTTCGCGAGTTACAACTACGCAAAGGTTAGAATATGGCAGCTCACAGGTCAATCAAACGAAGATAAAACTTTGTGCATGGTTTCTTGGTCAAACAGATCAGCGCCCAAGTGCGTTGTGCTTGGCCTGATTATCGGGTCATCTCCCCGGCAAAAGAAAATCTTATCTAGGTCAAGCGCCACAAACGCATAAACGTCAGACCGCCGCCGGGCGATTCCCTGCTTTGTATAAAACGGGTATCTTATATATTTGCGCTTTGATGCCGTCTTAATTTGCAAAGTCAGTATGCGTGTATCCGTCTGTATATACGCATCGTGGTCTTGGAATTGCGCAAGGCTGCAAAAGTATCCCGCCAGCGACAGTCTGGACAGGGCGAGATATTCTCCCGCCCGTCCGACATTCGCGCTTGCGGCTTGATCCTGCAAGGTTAGCTAACCTAGCTAAGCCAGCCGTGTATTTTATTTGTTTGCTCAATCCGATCATCCAGCCCGTGATAACCGCCGTTGACACGTTTGGTAATGCTCTTAATCGTACTCTCGTTGACACCTTTGTCGGCGATATTAAACAAATTGTTCTTGTTGAAGAACCATATCGCCGTTTCCAATGCATATGTGCTGGCAACTAGGTCCGGATCGGTCATAACTTCGGGTATGCCCATGTCGGATGCAAAGCTGCGATAATTTGATTTCCCCGTTAGCTGTAAAAATCCGCGGCCGCAATATAATTTACCGTCGCAAGATGCCTCATCACCATTCCCCATGCGGTCAGCGTAAACCTTGTTGGCCAGACCTGACGGATTGCGCGCATACGGCTTGGCGCTGTCAACGGTAGGGAAGCGCGACGGCCAGACTTCTTGAATGCGTTCAGGTGTTGAGTAGTGCAGCCCCTCACGCGTTCGCTTAAAGCCTCCGCTTTCATGGTGGGCTTGGCCCATGAGATGCGCGCCACGCGCCGGGGACAGGTTGAAATGCTTGGCGATGGCTCTCGCGGTATTAGGCCCAAACGCACCATCAGCGCCAACGCCGATTTTGGTTTGCAGGCGTTTCATTGCGTCGTTCATATCTTTTTCACCTTCTCAAACGATCTCATCCCGGCCAAGCCAAGCATACCTGTCAAAATCGGCATCATGGTCGCCATCTCAGCTTGCGGGATTGCAAACCCAAAGCCCGCCGCGATGGGCGAGATCAGGAAGTTGACTGCCAGACCCAGAACACACACATAGCCACACAGCGGTCGCCACGATGCCTGAAACCAGTTTCCTTGGGCTTCGGCCTTGTTGACCTCTATCTGCGCCAACATGGCTTGCTGAGCGTGTCTGTCGGCCATTGTTGACATTTCATGCGCCAGCTCGGCGGCTT
The DNA here is from genome assembly GCA_963976585.1 of uncultured Kordiimonadaceae bacterium. Taxonomy (GTDB): domain Bacteria; phylum Pseudomonadota; class Alphaproteobacteria; order Sphingomonadales; family Emcibacteraceae; genus Pseudemcibacter. The sequence goes on along the minus strand of CAXBLS010000236.1, from coordinate 438 downwards.
TATCTTTATCCTGCACAAACTTGCCAACGATCTCGGCGGCTGGTCCGATCAGGGAACTAAAAATGCTCATTTGTTTTCGCTCCCAAGCCAAACCGCTATCGTACCAGTCATAGCACCGCTGACGACACTAATCATGGCACTCTGCTGGGTGCTGAGTTGATCAAGGCTCATTCCCCAGTCAATGACGCGGATATACATTACTGTCATTACTAGCATCATCAGGCGCGGCATGATTTTCCACGCTAGAAGTCTTTCCATTGTTATTGACATCACCATTTTCCATTTTGTTTACCGAGAATATACAGAATAAATCCTAACCCAGCAATTCCAGACAAGGCTATTAGTCCACCCAAAAACCAAGTTATCATAGCTTGTTTCAGCTCTGCGCGGCGATAGGCAGTCTTCTTTCGTTGAGCGCGTACTCGACGAAGAGTGTCT
>CAXBLS010000235.1:0-3835 GCA_963976585.1 uncultured Kordiimonadaceae bacterium | reverse complement strand
TGACAAGACCACTATGCTGTGAAAAGCCCATGCCGACACCACCGCCATGATGAAGTGAGACCCATGTTGCGCCGCTTGCTGTGTTAAGCAGGGCGTTGAGGAGCGGCCAGTCAGAAACAGCGTCGGAGCCATCCATCATGCTTTCGGTTTCACGGTTAGGGCTTGCCACTGATCCACTATCAAGATGATCGCGGCCAATGACCACCGGCGCGCTTAGCTCGCCACTTTTTACCATTTCATTAAAGGCAAGACCAAGACGGTGACGGTCACCAAGACCAACCCAGCAAATTCGAGCTGGAAGCCCTTGAAACTGGATACGGTCCCGCGCCATATCAAGCCAGTTGTGAAGATGGGGATTATCGGGAATAAGTTCTTTAACCTTTTGATCTGTCTTATAGATATCTTCTGGGTCCCCGCTCAGTGCCACCCAGCGAAACGGGCCGATCCCTTTGCAAAAAAGCGGCCTGACATAAGCCGGAACAAAGCCGGGAAAATCAAAAGCGTTTTTAACACCATTGTCGAATGCCACCTGACGGATATTGTTGCCGTAGTCAAAGGTTGGAATTCCCATTTTTTCGTATTCGAGCATTGCCTTTACATGGACAGACATGGAATTGATCGCTGCCGCTTCTACTTCTTTTGGTGCGCTTTCGATTTTTCGTTCCCACTCATCGACCGTCCAACCAATCGGCAAATAGCCATTTATCGGGTCATGGGCCGATGTCTGATCGGTTACCGCATCGGGGCGAATATTTTGAGCGAGCATTTCAGGAAGGATTTCCGCGGCATTGCCAAGAAGTCCGACTGAAACCGCCTTACCGTTCGATGTTGCCTGATTGATCATGACCATCGCCTGATCAAGGGTCTCGGCACGCTTATCCACATAACCAGTACGAATGCGAAAATCGATGCGGTCAGAACGGCATTCGATCGCCAGCATTGATGCGCCTGCCATGGTTGCCGCCAACGGTTGAGCGCCGCCCATACCGCCAAGACCGCCGGTGAGAATCCATTTACCAGTCAGGTCACCGTCATAATGCTGGCGGCCCATTTCAACGAATGTCTCATAGGTGCCCTGCACGATTCCCTGACTACCAATATAGATCCAGCTACCCGCTGTCATCTGGCCATACATCATCAGGCCTTTTTTATCGAGCTCGTTAAAATGATCCCAGGTGGCCCAGTGCGGCACCAAATTTGAATTGGCAATGAGGACACGCGGCGCGTTTTCATGGGTTTTGAACACGCCGACCGGCTTTCCCGATTGAACCAGTAATGTTTCATCGTCTTCGAGTTGCTTTAAACTTTCGACAATTTTATCGAAACACTGCCAGTTTCTGGCTGCGCGGCCAATACCACCGTAGACAACAAGATCTTCCGGCCTTTCGGCGACGTCCGGATCAAGATTATTCATCAGCATACGCATGGGCGCTTCCGTTGCCCAGCTTTTGGCGGTAATTTCCGGCCCGGTCGGGGCTTTAATAACCCTGTTATTGGTTTTCAAGTCTGACATTTCGACATCCTGTATATACAAGTCAATTGTTTAGGCTCATCCGGTCATTCGCAGAGGCCCATTTTTGTTATTCCGGCTTAAATAATCCCGAAAGTTCGTAACGCGAACCGGGATGATAAAGTTTTGCTGTTGATGCCACTCGGCCCTTGGTCCAGGTCCGACGCTCAATGAGCAGACATGCTTCATTATCTGACATATCCAGCAGGGACTTTACTGACCCTGTCGCCATAATGGCTCTGACCACGTGCTCCACTTTTTGCAGTGGTGCTTTCTTAATCAGATATTCATAAGGTGTGTTTTTGGTGAAATCCTGATCGCCGTAACCGGGCACAACATCTTCGTTGACGAGCCGGTCTTCCAGCTGAATAGGTATGCCTTGTTCTTTATGAATGATAAGCGAATGAATAAGTTCTGCCCCCACCTCAATATTCATATAAGAAGCAATTTTATCATTGGCTTTAACGGCTTCGCACTTCAGAACCTCTGCGCTATAGTCGTGATGACGGGCACGAATTTCATCGGCAATGTTATGTATTTCAAGCGGATTACTTTTCGCCTTAAGCTCAGCGACAAAGGTCCCGACACCGGCGACCCGGATCAAATATCCCTCATCGGTCAGCTCGCGAAGTGCACGGTTTGTTGTCATGCGCGATACTGAGAATTCTTTTACCAATTCATTTTCGGACGGCACCCGCATGGACGCCATCCATTCGCCACTATCAATTCGGCCAAGAATATGATTTTTAATCTTTCGGTATAATGGTTCTGACTTTAATTCCACGGTCATCACATTTTTCCTTCGTAATTTGTCAGCAAATATTTACTTGTATATACAAGTTAGTCAAGCAGTTTTTTTAACTTCATCATTGTCGCGGCAAAATCGCGGGTGATTTGCTGTTCCTGCTGGTGTTTATAGTCCCTGATAATCATTTCACCTGCGACCAGTACATGCTTCACAGAATTTTGGTTACCGTTAAAGACAAAGCGGTCAATTATGCTCCGCTGCGGCGTACCAACCAGAAGTGGTGAGTTTTCATCAAGAACGATCAGGTCTGCTCGCTTGCCAATTTCAATTGCACCATTGTCGAAGCCGCTGGCCTTGGCCCCACCACGCAGACAGCCTTGGTAAAGACGGGTGCCTGTATGAATTTCAGCATCACTTGCGGCAATATTTCGAGCTCGATACTTCAGTCTCTGACCATATTCGAGCAGCCTGAGCTCCTCTGATACGCTGACCGAAATATGACTATCGGAACCGATGGCGATACTCCCGCCCTGTGCCAGATAATCCGCCAGCGGGAAAAGTCCGTCGCCAAGGTTAGCTTCCGTTGTCGGGCAGAGACCCACTACAGCACCGGAAGTTGCGATCATTGAAATTTCCCCTTCGTTCAAGTGGGTCGCATGCACGATACACCAATTTTCATCCACATCGGCATGATCATATAACCACTCCACCGGCCTCTGTCCGGACCAGGATACACACTCGTTAACCTCCTGTAATTGCTCGGAAATATGAATATGAGTTGGGCCGCTTAACTTTTGCTCAAGCACCTTTTTCAATGCCTGTTCAGGAACAGCCCGCAAAGAATGAAAGGCTACACCCACATGCTGGTTCATTGCGCCATGTAATTGATGAGAAAGGTTTCGGTGAAGCTCTAGATACTCATCAACATTATGAGAGAACCGTTTCTGTCCCGCCTTGAGAGGCTGACCACCAAAGCCCGACGCCATATAAAGAACCGGCAAATGACAAAGGGCTATGCCGACGTTTCTCGCCGCGCCTATAACGGCATTAGACATGGCCAGACTATCTTCACCTTCACGGTGGAGATAATGAAATTCGGAGACGCTGATGTAGCCTGCTTTTAACATTTCCAGATAGAGCTGGGATGCGATCACTTCAAGATCTTTGGCTGATATCTTCCCAGCGAAGCGGTACATAATATCGCGCCAGGTCCAAAAGCTGTCTTCGCACGAGGTTGAATATTCTGCAAGCCCCGCCATCGCCCGCTGGAATGCGTGGCTGTGGACATTATTGATACCGGGAAGTGCATATCCGCTTATCCACTCTCCTTCGCCATCCCGATTGGGAATGATCGCTGAAATATGCCCAAGTTCATCAATATCGATGGCAACATTCTGCGCCCATCCATCGGATAAAAGTGCTGATTTGAAGTTTAGTCTTTTCATAGCGATTGTTTCTGGATATAGTTGTCTATACAACTTTACATTATTCAAATTTCACCCTTTGTCAAATTTAATCGAAATGGCCGCACAATGAGCACCAAATCTGGACCGATGCAAATCTACTGACCATGACTG
>CAXBLS010000234.1:0-3853 GCA_963976585.1 uncultured Kordiimonadaceae bacterium | reverse complement strand
ATACTGTTTGAACTTCAGGAACCGTATAAATTAGTTTGTCCGTCTGCTGGAGGAGTTCCCTCGCCTTACCGATTGAGATGCCGGGATATGTTGTCGGCATATACATCAAGTCGCCTTCATCTAACGGCGGAATAAATTCACTACCAATCTTATCAAGTGGCCACAAACCAATAGCAAGGGCAACCACAGCTCCCAAAAGAGTTATTTTGGGGAAATGCAAAACAGCCTTCAGAGCTGGCATATAAATAGCAGTTAATATACGGTTCACAGGGTTTTTATGTTCCGGTAGTATTTTCCCTCGAATGAAATAACCCATCAAAACGGGCACTAATGTAATTGCAAGTGCTGCAGATGCCCCCATGGCGTAAGTTTTAGTAAAGGCTAGTGGTGAAAACATTCTTCCTTCTTGTGCTTCCAAAGTAAATACTGGCACAAAGCTAACGGTAATAATAAGCAGACTAAAGAATAATGCCGGTCCAACTTCACCAGCGGATTCTGCGACTATTTCCCACCTATTTTCTTTTGTAATGGGTGTTCGTTCCATATGCTTATGCATATTTTCAATCATAACGATTGCACCATCAATCATCGCACCGATGGCTATCGCTATCCCGCCAAGTGACATAATATTGGCGTTTAGCCCTTGCATATACATAATGATAAAGGCCGTCAAAATACCAACTGGTAAACTGATAATTGCCACTAATGAAGAGCGGACATGAAATAAAAATACCATGCAAACCAGTGCTACGACGCCAAACTCTTCTAATAGTTTAATCCAAAGGTTATCAACCGCACGTTCAATCAAGGCACTACGATCATAAACAGGAACAACTTCAACGCCATCCGGCAGACCCAACTTTAATTGCTCTAGCTTATCCTTGACGCCATCGATAACGTTTTGTGCATTTTCACCGAAGCGCATTACGATTATGCCACCGACTGTCTCCCCTTCTCCATTTAGTTCAGCGACGCCTCGGCGCATTTGGGGTCCAATATTAATATCTGCAATATCCTTGAGCAGTAGAGGTGTACCGTTATTATTGACCCCCAAAGGAATATTAGACAAGTCCTCTTCATTTTGAATATAACCTGTAGCGCGAACCATATATTCCGCCTCAGCCATTTCTACCACCGAAGCGCCGATTTCCTGGTTGCCTCGCTGAATTGCCATTTGAATATGCGAAAGAGGAATACCAAACGCACGCAGTTTATCAGGGTCCACTTTAACCTGATATTGCTTCACCATACCACCAATCGCTGTAACTTCAGAAACACCGGGCACTGTTTGAAGTTCAAATTTTAAAAACCAATCTTGGAGAGAGCGAAGCTCGCTTAGATCATGCTGACCGGTCCTATCGACAAGTGAGTAAATATAAACCCATCCAACACCCGTTGCGTCAGGCCCAAGCTGAGTTCTTGCGGCCGGTGGAAGTGTTGATGCCACTTGACTTAGATATTCAAGTACCCGGCTTCGCGCCCAATACAGATCCGTATCTTCATCAAAAATTATGTAAACAAAACTGTCCCCAAAAAACGAATATCCACGAACTGTGACTGCTCCCGGAACTGACAACATAGCTGTGGTCAGGGGGTACGTCACCTGGTCCTCAACCACTTGTGGTGCTTGTCCAGGGTAAGATGTTTTGATAATCACTTGGACATCAGAAAGATCTGGCAATGCATCCACTGGCGTATTTTTCACAGAAAACAAACCAATTCCAACTAACATTATAGTGGCAAGTATAACGAAAAACCTATTTCCGACCGACCAATGAATAATGGATTTAATCATGATATATCCCTATTCTTTTTCTGCTAGTTTGACATGGGTTACTTCGAAAACGCCATCGCGTGGCATCTCAACGATAAACTGAACAGCTGCACTGTTTTGCAATATCGAAACATCTACGGATGGCGCAAGTTTAAAATCCATCGTCATTCCCATCATTCCAATGTTATTAATTGCTTCATGTGTAAAATTCGCTGTTCTTTTTTCAACATTTACACTGTTTACTGTGGCGTTTGTCCATTTGGTGGGATCTGCAACAGCAATATCTGTAATTACCAATTGACTTTCTTCTGTAAGAGTTATTTCTATAGGTAGCTCCATCCCTTCATGAAGGGCCGTCATTTCCACATCATCAGCAACACTGAAGTCCATCGTCATGGCCGACATCGGTATTTCTTTGATTGCACCATGCGAAACATTTATCTTGCGGTGCTCCGCGGAAACACTGTTTATTTTCCCGGTAGTCCAACCGCCTTTGACGTCCGAAGTCATTTCCATTTCACCAGCCATATCATGCCCCATTGCGGCATGATCCATTTCACCGTGGGACATTTCACCAGGATCCATTTCTTGATTATTTATTTTGGTATCAGTGATCTCAAGCATAGGTCCGTCCCCCTTACTGACTTCTAATTCCAATGTCATCCCTGCTTTCAAAGTGTTTATATTAACGCTATCATCAACAACAAAATTCATAGTCATACCCATCATATCGAAAGCCTCGATACGTTCATGTGACAAATTGATGGTACGGTCTTCTAGATTTACTTCGTTAATTGTGCCGGATGTCCAGCCGGATGTTGGTCCATCATTCATCTGATCACCGTGATCCATACGTTTAAAATCTGATGACTTGCTGCTCTCGGAGTCCAATAAAAACTGAGCCGAGATTACAACGCGTTCACCCGCGCTAATACCAGATAGAATTTCGGAATATTGATCATCGACACGACCTACATTAACTGCAACCGATTTAAAACTACCTTCATCAAGTGCGAGCACAACACGATCATTGTCACCCGTTCTTATTACCGCATCTTTTGGCACGATTAAACTTTCGTCATTTTGCTGAGTATCCAGTTCAACTTGTGCAAACATGTTGGGTTTCAACGCACCATTTTCATTATCAAAACGAAGCCTTACTTTCATGGTTCGGGTCATAGCGTCCAGTGTCGGCTGGACATAATCCACCTCACCCACCCACTTTTCACCTGGCAGATAATCAACCGTCATTGAAACTGGTATTCCCTCAGATACGTAAGCGGCCTGGCTTTCAAAGACCTCGGCTTCAACCCATACCTGATCAAGATTACCGATAGACATCATGCTATTTCCCGGCTTCACAAAGAAACCCTGACGGATCATTAAATTGTCAACCACGCCTGATTGCGGTGCATAAAATGTCACAGTCTGTTGGATTTGCTTTGTTTCTTTTAATACAGCGATAGCATTGCTTGGTAGTTGCAAAGCTCTTAAGCGATCTTCAGAAGCCTTGATCAGCTGACTGTTGTTGCGGCCTAAGGCTACTACTAATTCTTCCTGCGCATTCACCAAGGTTGGTGAATAGATTTCATAGAGTGGAGCACCTTCTTCAACTGGATCACCAGTCGCTTTTACATAAAGACGCTCTATCCATCCTTCAACGCGCGGATGGATGTGAACAAGTTGATCTTCATCGTACTTGACATAACCAACCGTCCTTATAACTGAACTCATCACCTTTCTTTGAGCTGTTGCAGTACGAACTCCCAGATTATTGACAACATCCGGTGAAATCCGGATGGTTCCAGGGCCTTCATCAGGGCCACCACCAGCGCCCTCGTCATATACAGGCACAAGTTCCATTCCCATTGGTGATAATCCGGGCTGATCACGGCGATAATTGGCGTCCATCGGAGCAACCCAATAAAGTGGTTTTCTCTCGCCGTCATCAGCACTTCCTGCGTCAGAACCAGGATCAAGCATGAACGTATAGACCACAATGGTTAGGGCGGCCCCCACCACAGCGCTAAGAATGGGTTTTACGAATTTATTTTCATTAATATTCATCGTGCATCTCCT
>CAXBLS010000233.1:0-3873 GCA_963976585.1 uncultured Kordiimonadaceae bacterium | reverse complement strand
CTTAGCATTCGTTCACCTTCACTCATGCGACGGGTGATACCAAGCATCAGCGCCATCGCCATATCTGCAGTATCTTCGGTAAGCACCCCTGGCGTATTGGTTACGGTGATCATTTTGTTTCTTGCCGACACAATGTCGATATGGTCGACACCAACGCCAAAATTTGCAATCATTTTCAGATCCGAGCCTGCCTCTGCCAAAACGTCCCTACTTATTTTGTCGGTCACCGTTGGCACCAAAACGTGCGCTTCTTTTACCGCCGCTATGAGGTCCGCTTCAGTGAAAATTCGGTCGTCGTTGTTCAAACGCACATTAAAAAGTTCCTTCATTCTTTGCTCAACGGAGGTGGGGAGTTTTCGTGTGACTATAATCAACGGTTTCATTTATGATCTCTTTGTTGTGACTTCGTGAAACGAGTATATGTGCTAAAATTTTCAAGACAATCAAAAAGCTTGCTTGACGGCGGCGCAAAAAAGCCACATAAAATTCCTACCCCCGAAATTCAGCGAAATTGGCGATGAACCGTTTAAACAAATCACTCCTCACACTTAGCCTTATATTCCTTTTCTCGAATACCGCTTTGGCCCAGTCCCCCGCCAAGCCAACTGTTGGTGCTTCCGGGTACCCGCTGCCGCGCTTTATGTCACTTGATGATGACGTGACCAATATGAGAACTGGGCCTGGTCTGGAATATCCTATCGACTGGATCTACCAAAAAGAAGATTACCCCCTTAAGGTCATAGCAGAATATGAAAACTGGTTTAAAGTAACCGATATTGATGGCTCCAGTGGCTGGATACTGCGGGCGCTGCTGTCGTTAAACAGATATGGCATCATCATTAACGGTACGCAAAATCTGGTTAAATCGCCAGAGGAACGCAATATTATCACCGTTGTCGCAGAACAGGATGTCTTGGGGGCGATCCTTAGATGTCAGGATAGCTGGTGCGAAATGGAAGTCGGCGGGTTTACCGGCTGGATCAGATCAGAAAATATATGGGGGACTTTGGAGCAGGAAAGCTTCGATTAAGCGTCTTTATTTTCCAAATGAACCACAACACTAACGGCCGAAATTTTCTTGCCTTCCGGCGCCTGTGGCAGCGTTGATATTACAAGCTCATCCGCAGTAATATCGTGGAGCATTTCTTCATCTTTATAATATATGTGGTGATGATCACTGATATTGGTGTCAAAATAGGCGCGATTTGAATCGACGATCACTTCTTTGAGTAGGCCTGCTTCTGTAAACTGATGAAGTGTATTATAAATGGTTGCGAGAGACACTTTTGCCCCCGTCTTGCTCACTTCTTGATGTAGAACTTCCGCGGTTACATGGCGGTCACCATCATCAAAGAGATGCTTTGCGAGCGCAAGCCGCTGTTTGGTTGGCCTTAAGCCAACATCCTGCAAACATCTTAATGCTTTAGAATAAGGTCTGTTCATTAATAACTCTCACCGCTCATAAATACAGCTTATATTCTACACTCAAATAATTTGATTATCAAGTTGCTCTTTGGTTAGTCACCAGTGACGATACGTTCCATCAGCTGTTTTACCGTCGGGATGAACCCGTTGCTATAAAAAGGGTCGGTTGCAAAATTAAACGCCGAATGCCCGGCAAACATCAAATTATCATCCAGGCTTTCGCCGTGGGCAATATCCATTAGTGATTTCTGAATACAGAAACTGCGAGGATCCGCACCACGACCCGTTGAATAATTTGTGTCCGGATTTTCCGACCAGTTTGAAAATTTGCATTGGCTTAAGCAACCCATACAATTTTTCTGATCAAGGCGAATGTTGTCCGCATCCGTTGCTGTGACTAGGATTAAGCTGTCATCTGGCGTTCTCATGGATGTATCAAACCCCTGATCAATCCAGTTAAGAACTTTAGAGCGGTCATCTTCCTTGACGAAATATTTTTTCTTGCCAATGACAACTTCGGTGTTAAACGCTTCATCAATGCCAGCCTTACGACGAAAATCAACCTGTCGTTCCGTGCGCCCCTCAAGAGCGCGCAGCAGATTATTACGGACCGCCGAAGAATAAAACCCGGTTGGACTAAAGCGGTGCAAAATAACATCCCCGTCCTTAAGGGTTGTCAGTTTGTCTTTCCACCCTTGTGGAATTGGACTTTCTTTTGTAAGCAGCGGCCGCGTACCATATTGGAAGGCAATGAGGCCAATTTCGGGATTATCAAACCAGTGTTCCCAATCACGAAGATACCAAACCCCACCAGCCATTAATATTGGAACATGTTCAAGTCCAAACTTGTTCATCATCGTACGAAGTGCAACAACACGTGGATACGGATCCTGAGGTTCAAGGGGATCTTCTGCGTTAGAAAGGCCGTTATGACCACCCGCAAGCCACGGATCTTCATAGACAACGCCACCAAGCCATTCGCCGTAATTTTTGTAGGCCCGTTTCCACAATATTCCAAAAGCTCGCGCCGATGAAATAATCGGATGGAAAAAGACTTTATGGTTGGCAGCAATTTCTGAAAGCTTATAAGGCATGCCTGCACCGCAGGTTATCCCGTGAACCAAGCCTTTTGTTTCGTTAAGCACACCTTCAAGAACAGGTTCCGCCCCACCCATTTCCCACAACACGTTAATATGGATACGGCCCTTGCCACCCGCTATATCGTGGGCGTCTTTTACCTGACGGGCGCCGCCATCAATGCCATACTGAATAAGTTCAGCGTGACGTTCTATGCGGGTTTTGCCGTGATAAACCTGCGGAATAACATCGCCATTTTCATCAAAGTTGTCGGCATTAACACAGGATACAGTTCCTACGCCACCAGCCGCGGCCCATGCCCCGGCACTTGCGCCGTTGGTTGCAGAAATCCCTTTTCCGCCTTCAACAAGAGGAAGAACGTCGCTTCCCGATATGTTTAATGAATTTAAAGCTTTCATATAATCCCTTCGCCGCACACCCCCGTCTGCGGACCGGATGATTGCCTTACGACTTCATCCGGTTACACAATACAATTGGACGAAACTTATTCGTCTTCGCTATCGCCGTTTTCTTTGGCTTCATCGTTAAGCACGGCTTTCATACTTAAGCGTACTTTACCGCGGTCATCAATGCCAAGCACTTTCACTTTAACCATTTCGCCTTCTTTGACAACATCGGCAACTTGCTTCACGCGCTCGTTGGCCATTTCACTGATGTGAACCAGACCATCTTTGCTGCCTAGGAAGTTCACGAATGCACCGAAATCAACAGTTTTGACAACCTTACCTTCATAAGTTTTGCCAACCTCTGCCTCTGCGACGATACCGTTAATCCAGTCAAGAGCCGCCTTAATAGCTGCACCGTCAGGTGATGAAACTTTAACCACACCTTCGTCATCAATATCAACTTTGGCGCCTGTTACTTCACAAATTTCGCGAATAACTTTACCGCCAGTACCGATGATCTCACGGATTTTTTCTTTCTTAACCGTAAGAGTCTCAATGCGCGGTGCATATTCGTTCATTTCCTCACGTGCCGTTTCAAGTGCTTTATTCATTTCAGCAAGGATCGTTGCACGGCCGCCTTTGGCTTGCTCAAGAGCTGCTTCCATGATGTCTTTTGTGATACCAGTGATCTTAATGTCCATCTGTAGTGATGTGATACCTTCACTGGTACCCGCCACTTTAAAGTCCATATCGCCCAAGTGATCTTCGTCACCAAGGATATCGGAAAGAACAGCATAATCATCGCCTTCTTTGATCAGACCCATGGCAATACCAGATACCGGACGTGTAATCGGAACACCTGCGTCCATCATTGATAGTGACGCACCACAAACTGTCGCCATTGATGACGAACCGTTCGATTCAGTAATTTCTGATACGATACGGATAGTATACGGGAACTCTT
>CAXBLS010000232.1:0-3894 GCA_963976585.1 uncultured Kordiimonadaceae bacterium | reverse complement strand
AAGATTTATATCCAATCAGGTTTAAATGCGGATAGTCTGCTGAGTATATTTCCCAAGGTATAGAACCCTCAACAATACCAATTCTTTTGCCCTCCAAATCATCAATGGAGTTAATGGGATCAGCGCCTACATGGCCGAAGTAAGCCCAAGGTAAGTTCATATATGAACTGGTAAAGTCCAGAAACTCTTTTCGTTCTGATGTCTCTATCAAACTGTGAGTGATATCTATTTTTTTCTCCTTGAGTTGAACCAAAAGCTCATCCCAGGGCAGTCCGTTTACATATTCAACTTGAAGCCCAGTTTTGCGAGCGAGCAAATCCAGATAATCAATCGAAAAACCGGTCGGGACACCGTCTCGCACGAAGTCAAGTGGTGCCATTTCCATTTTATTGGTCACTCTTAGTGTGGGATGATCCGCGATCCATTGGAGTTCTTCTGCTGTAAATGCAATCGTCTGTTTAGCTTTATAGTCAGTCTGCCATTTTTCTGAAATGATTTTATATTCAGCAGAAGTGACAGCGTCCATGCCTTTTTGTAGGATATCCCGCAGGATCGGTAGATTTTTACGGCTTGCCAGACGGTGTTTAATGACGTTATTGGAGTTAAAAATAAAATCGTCACCGATAACTTCAATATTGCTTAGGAAATTTTGTGAAATAAAATATTCCAGAGTAAAAAGAGAACCAGTTACAACATCAACCTCGCCGCCGGAAAGACCGGTAAGGGCGCCTCCAATGTCAGCATATTCCACCAGTGTAAATTCGGGATGATTATTGCGGTAAAAATCGGTAATCGCTTAGCCTTGGATAACACCAATTTTTCTTCCGATTAAATCTTCCAGACTATTTATGCGCGGTGCGCCCTTACGGCCGAAATTTACCACCGGTATATCCAGATAAGGTTCTGTGAAATTTAAAAACTGATCCCGCTCTGCATTTTGAAGCAAGCTATGGGTTATATCAATTTCCTGCCGCTTTATTTGCCCGAGAAGCGTGTCCCAACTTTCATTGTTTACATATTCGATTTCAAGTCCGACTTTGTTTGCGACTAGATCTAGATAACTGATAGCAAACCCCATAGACTGTCCTTCACGGACAAAATCAAATGGAACCAAGTCCATGTTGTTTGTGGCCTTTACCACCGGATTATCCTTAATCCAGTTGCGTTGCTCGTCTGTCAATTGGACTTTATTCGAAACAGGTTGTGCTGAGCTATTTGCCGTAAGAATTAACGCGAATAGAATTGTAGTTACAATATTTGTAGTACGCGTAAAAATTTTACCAAGGACTGTTTTACAAACTACCATTTTTGCCTTTCTACCCAATCAATAAGACCACCCCATTTTTCTTATATAGAAGCACTTTACCCACAATTAGTTTACAATAAATTAAACTTGCAAAATATATATATCTTATCCTATACGAAGTGCTTCGATTGGGCTTTTTCGGGCGACGTTGATAGCGTGCCCCACCACTACGGACCAGGCAATAATTAGAGTGAGGAAGGCTGCAAATAAAAAATATGCTAGGCTGATGTCTATCCTGTAGGCAAAAGCATTTAACCAGCTATCCATGTTTAGATATGCAACTGGCCAGGCGATAAAATTGGCGACGAGTATCGGTTTTGAAAATTGTAAGAGAAGCAGTTTAATAATATCTAGGACCGTGGCACCAAGCACTTTGCGTATGCCGATTTCCCTGGTCCTACTTTCAGCGACAAAGGCAGCAAGACCATAAAGTCCAATACTTGATATGATGATCGAAAGAGCTGAGAAGATAGCGAAGATGGTCGCCCGTCTCATTTCAGCGATATAAAGAGCTTCGAAAGCATCAATGCTCAGGGTCGAAATCATTGGCACGTTGGGCAGGTGCGCGTTCCAAACGGCAGAAATTTGCCGCAACAAGGCGGCACTATATTTTTCTTGGAGTTCCAAGGTGAGAAAATCGAGACCGGATTCGGTGACGAAGAAAATTTGCGGCGATGTGCTTTCACGGGTTGAACTCACGTGAAGATCTTTGATTACGCCGACAATAGTGATATTGGTAATCCGGTCACGCCCCATACTGAGTTGCTTGCCAATTGCCTCCTCAGCGCTTCCGTAGTTAGAGAGTTTGAGCAGGCTTTCGTTTATGATAGCACCTCTGGTGATTGGTGTGCTTGTGTCCGTCGGCTCGACGGGGAAATCGTTGCGGAATTGATTTGAAAAATTTCGCCCGGCAATTGGTGAGACAGCATAACTTTTTAAAAAGTCTGGCCCCATGTACATGGTCTGGATTGATGCTTTCGGGCTGGCGGCGTTTGCAGGAAAGCTTATGTCGCTAAAATTCCCGTATTTATTGGGAAATGTGTCGCTGGAGACACCCACTAGGCTGACGCCGGGAATTTTTGCAAGTTCCTGCTTCAGAATTGAGGATGCAGGTGCAACTTGATTATATCCTGCGCCGGAAAGGGTCAGGCGGTTTTTCTTTTCAAAGCCGGCATCAATATTTTGCGAATAAATGGTCTGTGCATAGATGATCATCATCGAAATAATAAGGGCGATGGAGATAGTGAATTGAACAACCAAAAGAATGTGACGAAGGCGTGCTGAATCCGGTGCGGCACTTTTGTTTGACTGCAAAACTTTGGCAGGGCGAAATGAAGATGAAACAAAGGCCGGATAGGCCCCGGCTGCTATGCCGACGAGAATTGCAAAGCCAATCAGTGCAGCTAGTTCCACTAAACTGGCATCAAGGTAAAGCGAAATGTCTTTACCAAGAAAAGCATTGTAAGTGGGCAAAAGCAATTCAATGATAGTCATGCTAATGATCAAGGCAAATATGCTTGTTAGCACGCTTTCTGATAAAAACTGCGTTATCAACTGTACTCTGCGTGCGCCAAGCACTTTGCGAATGCTGACTTCGCGCGATCTTTTGATCGCTTGTGCAGATGCAAGGTTTGTAAAATTGATGCTTGCCATTAGTAGGATTAAAATCGCAATCATGGCAAATGTATTCACCGTTGTGATATCACCACCGAGCTTAAATGGCCGAAGCGCTTCAGAATACAGGTGAATGTCAGCGGCATTTAAAAGGCTGAATGTATAAAGCGGTTTACTCATTCCGGGGCCTGTCGGGATTGGCAGGGTCATCGCAAACTCGTCTAATCTTGTTCGGAAAGTATCAATATCTGTTTTTTCCATTAGCTTGACATAAGAATGAGTGTTCGCCGAACTCCAGTCTTGGGTTACCCATGGCCATGCTTCGTAGCGGTCTGGTACAAGTAGCGCGATGAAAGATGAATTTAAATGACTGTTATGGGGTAGGTCTTTAAAGACGCCGACAACCTGATAATCAATGCGGCTGGCACTGGGTGAATGATTGATATCAAAAGTTTTTCCGATTGGGTTCTGGTCACCGAAATATTTTCTGGCCATGGTTTCGTTGATCGCAATGTTGTTTCCGCTTTGGAGGACAGCGGCGCGGTCACCAGAAACGAAGGGGAGGTCGAAGACATCAAAAAATGCAGCATCGACATAGTCAATGATTTCATTAAATTGTTGGGCGCCAACCCGGACCGAGGTTTCATTGCGGTAAAGACGGATGGCTGCTTCAATATCTTCGTTAAAATTGGTGACTAGTGCTGGTGCCAGTGGTCCCGGAGTGCTGGTTGATAGCACTGTGGGGCTACCGGGAAAAGTAACGGTATTTTCAATTTTATAAATCCGTTCGTGACCTTCTAACCATTTGTCGTAGCTCACTTCATCGCGGACAAAAAGGGCAATCAGGATCACAGCACTTAGGGCTATGGCTAGCCCCATAACATTAATAATTAGATATTGTTTGTCGCGTAGTGCGTTTGCATATGCGGATTTTAGGTAGTGACCAATCATCGGTGCCTCTTGTTTTATGTTAT
>CAXBLS010000231.1:0-3946 GCA_963976585.1 uncultured Kordiimonadaceae bacterium | reverse complement strand
TCAGCAAGGTCGTGTCTCGGCGGAAGACCGCGAACCTTTCGCAAATTCTCTGCTTATCGCCCAAACAGTGGCTGCGATAGATCCACTTTCACACTCTGAGGAAGAAAAAAATTCCGAGCACCCCACACCGAGTATCCCTCAAGCGTAAGGCCATTCATCTTTCGATTCTGCGCCTATTTTGTTGCACTCATTGTACGGGTTTAATACAAGTTTAATTCTTGTTTCGGGGATTGTGGACACATCCACATATTCCTGATTAAAATATTCTAGCGTCCCTTCATTAAAAAAACATAGAGCGTCTCATTATCTTGCAACATTGCAAAGCAATTCTCAGACGCTCTCATTCGAACATGTTCAGATGCACCTTCCATAGGTTAACCTTTCTTCACAACGAACAATCTTCCTATTTTTACGTCAGATGTAGGTTTCAAATAATCGGTTACGAGAGCTGCTTCATAGGGAAACTGGAACATACCGGACCGCTAATTACCGTCCAGGTTGTCAGAATAGTCTTGGTAGTAATCATATAACAAATAGGAAAGAAGAGCAGTCAACGGCACCATCACTGCCATCAACATAACAATAGTCGGCCACTTTTTTTGATTTGAAATCATTTCGTCAAGCTCCACAGTGGGAAGAATGTATCAAACGACAATTAGCAGGTCTACTTAGTATTGAATGAATGTCTGCTTCCGACCCAGACTGTGTGAAAATTCATTGTGACAATTATGTGACTCTATTTAATGTCCTCGAATATTTGCGCTCGGCCAAAAGCAGGTTTTTTTAGTATATTTAAATGATCTAAATTGACAGTCTACAAACATCAATTTAGAGTCTTTTAACAATACTCAACAAGTCATCTAAAAAGGATGAAAAAATTGAAAAAAGAGTCGTGGACTCGTGCCTTAAATTGGTTGGAAACACCCAGCAAACTGGATGAGGTTGAAAATAACCTCTCTTCAAGATCAATGGTAGCCATCAACGAACATGCACTCTCCTTAATCAGTAAGATTGATAGCGTTGATACTCTCAAAAACAAACAAAAATTGTATTTTCTTCTGCGTGAGTATGCGTATAAAAATGGAAAAATGCGGTCTTTTTCTGCATTCCAAAATGAACTGGAAAATGGTCTTGGAGGTATCGTATTTACGGCGCACCCGACATTTTCGTTATCCAAAGATGCAAGAGCGTTATATCACAATCAATTGCTGAAGAATTTAGGAAAAGAAGTAGATGAAGAAATAACGCTAAAACATGTTCATGCAATACAACCGCCCACATTGGAAGAGGAATTGGAACAGACCGATGTAGCAGTATTAGCGGTAAGGCAAGCAATCCGGACCGCTAATGAAATAACCCTCAAAGTTGCGCGAGAATTATATCCAGAAGATTGGCGCAGTTTTAATCCATCTTTTCTAACCGTTGCTAGTTGGGTTGGTTTCGATTTAGATGGGCGAACAGATATTGATTGGTCAAAAAGTCTTCATTTTAGATACCTCTCAGCCTTAAAAGCTGTTGACGAGCTTGAAAGACAACTGTCCTTAATCAAATCGCAGTATTGTGATTATTTGATAGAAGATATTGAGTCAGGATTGTCAACTTTCCGAGAATGTTTCCAATCCGGCATGAGTGCTTTATCCGATAAAAATAAGAAAGGATTGGCGAGCCTAAACAAGCTTGCTGTCAAGAATTTAGAGCGTAAAGAAGTAGCAATTCTGAAGATTAACAATGCATTTGATAATCTCCTCTCAAGTGTAAATGATGATGACATTCTCATTGATGTGGCTTTGTTAAACGCTGAATGGAAAAATTTACGTCTAGGGCTCGCACATATTCATTTTCGCTTGAACGCTGTTCAACTGCACAATGCCATCCGTTCAGATATTAATTTGGAACGCGAACCGGATAACAGTGCTTCGCGGCGCAAATACTTAGCGGAGATTACTAAGCTTCTTGATACCGTTAAGCCTGCACAAGTGCACTACGGTACCTTGGCGCAAGAGCAGACAACCGCAAGACGCTTATTTATGTTGGCAGCTCAGTTTGAAAAACATTTTGATAATGATACCCCTATTAGGTTGCTCGTTGCAGAATCAGACACTCCATTTACATTACTAACTGCGCTTTACTATGCGCGACTATTTGGCGTTGACGATCACGTTGAGATATCACCGCTGTTTGAAACAGCAATTGGGTTAAAACGTGGCGACCACGTCATAAAAGAATTATTGGATAATGAACATTTCCTATCATATATCAAGAAGCAAAAACGCTTTTGTGTCCAACTCGGATTTTCTGATAGCGGGCGTTATATTGGGCAACCTGCGGCCACGTTGGCCATTGAACGCTTTAAGCTACGCCTCATCAGACTTTGGCAATCAACCGAGCTCACGGATGTAGCTTTAGTGTTTTTTGACACACATGGTGAAAGCATCGGCAGAGGGGCACATCCAAACAGTCTAAAGGAACGTTTTTTATATACTCATAGTCCAGAAACAAGGAAAGAACTTGTTAAAGCAGGTATTCCCTATAAACATGAGGTTAGTTTTCAAGGCGGTGATGGGTATTTGTGGTTCCAAAGCGAGGAAACTACCCTCGGTGTAATCACAGATTTCCTGGAAACTAGGCTAAAGAACTTTCTGGGTAATGATGACCCGTTTTATAAGGATTCCAGTTGGTCTTTGGATTTTTTTCTCACACTAAAAGAGTTCCAAGATCAACTGGAACATCACGAAGGCTATGTAAGGCTTATAGACGGAATTGCACCGAATTTCTTATATGCGACAGGTTCGCGGGCCTCTCGTCGTCAGGGAAGTGGGGTTAAAACAAAAGCACTGGAACATGTTGGACAAGTACGTGCGATTCCCCACAATGCGATGTTACAACAAATGGGTTATATGGTGAATGTTCTTGGTGGTTGCGGAACAGCTATTCAGCGCGCACCTGAACGGTTCAGTGAATTGTTGTCTCAATCTGATAGATTAAGAACTATTACAAATCTAATACTGAGTGCGAATTCACGTTCAGATGTGAAGAGTTTGAACGCTTATATTGAGCTTCTAAACCCCGAGTATTGGATTGATATCTTAGAAGGAGAAACAGATGAGCATACTAAAGCACTGGTAATGGCCCTTTCAGAGACAATGGAATTTGCATTTAAGTATCAGGAATTAAATTTTGTGACACGAAAGCTAAGGCGCGATGCAAATTATTTTAGTGATGCACTTACAAGTCATGGCCAGCTGAGTAAGCATAAGAAACGAGAGAGCACAACACTAACCGAACTTCATGATTTACGGTTGAGCCTTATTCAGTTCATATATCTGAAAGCTATGCTTATACCTGCTTTCTCGACACAAACTGGTGTGTCACTCGATGAACTTGTTATAAGTATTCTTTCTCTAGATATACCTGACACCTTAACCGAGTTGCGGGCTATTTTCCCAGCTATCTCAGTAGAAGACCAAGACGATCTATACGGGGAACAATCAACTTATGAAGCGGGACATGCATCTGATTACGGGTATGAGGAACGAGAGATATTTAGTCCCATTGAAAATGCATACAATAAAATCCTCACCATTTCAGGAATTATTGCTTTAGAAGTTGGTGCCTTTGGTTGAAATAAGCTTGAATGTAGGTATGTTTCTTTGCCGACCGAATGCGGTAAATTGACAAGATCACTGGCAGACGGACTTTACCTATTTTAAGATAATAAATTGGGTCTGGTATTATCTGTCGACCATTCTCGATGATTACAGCCGTTATGTGGTTAGCTGGAAGCTCTGTAGCACTATGAAGGCTAAAGATGTCACTGATACGCTCGAATTGGCACTTCAGGCTTCTGGTTGTGATAATGCCAAAGTGAACCATAAACCAAGGTTGTTATCCGATAATGGTGAGTGTACCGTCGCTATCCACTTTTACCTCAACAACGCAAGCGGCG
>CAXBLS010000230.1:0-3952 GCA_963976585.1 uncultured Kordiimonadaceae bacterium | reverse complement strand
GAGCTGGACATCCCGATCCAAATGCAAGTAGGCCAGTCGCTGATCTATGCCAAAGATAATCGCTGCCGCTCTGTAGGGCGGCCCATATATCTTGATGACATTGCCTGTGATCTGCCGGAACTTAAACTGATCGGCTCTCATGTTGGCATTCCCTGGCATGATGAAATGATTGCCATGGCCTGGAAACATGAAAATGTATATATCTGCACCGATGCCCATAGTCCGAAATACTGGCCGGAGAGCGTGTGGAAATACCTGAATTCTTACGGGCAAAATAAAGTAATTTTTGGCACCGATTTTCCGGTTCTTCGCTTTGGCCGCACGGTTGGTGAAATTAAAGAACGTGGTCTTAAGCCAATTGTTGAACGTAAATTCCTACGAAATAACGTGATCAGGCTTTATGGGCTTGAAAAGCATGGCGTCGAACTCGTTTCGGAGGATGTTTAGATGAGCGGGCCACTAAACGGCATAAAAATAGTTGAATTTACCAGTGTTGTACTGGGACCGTGGGCTTGCCAAATTCTCGGCGATATGGGTGCGGATATTATTAAGGTGGAGCCGCCGGTCGGTGATACCAATCGGAATTTGGGACCCAACCGAAATAACAGCGATATGAGCGCATTGTTCATGACGTGCAACCGCAATAAGCGCAGCATCGTTCTTGATCTTAAAAACCCTGAAGGACAAGAAGCCGCGTTAAAGTTAGCCGCTGGTGCAGACGTGATGATCCATAATTTTCGCCCGCAAGCCATGGTCAAAATGGGCCTTGATTACGATGCGGTGAAAGAGGTTAATCCAGAAATTATTTATTGCGCCACATATGGCTACAGTAAAAAAGGACCGTACGGCGATAAGGGGGCGCTTGATGACAGTATTCAGGCGGGATCCGGTATCGCCATGCTCATGAGCATGGTGGAAGGAGAACCAAGATATCTTCCAACCATCATTGCCGATAAGACAACAGGTATGGCGGTGGTCAATGCGGTTACGGCGGCGCTTTTTTATAAAGAACGTCACGGCGAAGGCCAGGAAATTGAAGTGCCCATGTATGAAACTATGGTTAGTTTCGTGATGGCCGAGCATCAATGGGGTCGGACCTTTGAGCCACCGATCGGCAAAGCAGGCTATGTGCGGCTGATGAGCGAACATCGCCGCCCTTATAAAACCAAAGACGGTTATATTGCGGTGCTGCCATACTGGGATAACCACTGGAGAACATTTTGCGAGATCGTGGGCCGTCCGGACTTGCTGAGCGATCCAAGGTTTAAAGATATGCAGAGCCGACTTACCAATATCGATGTTAGCTACGCGGAAACCGGTAAGGCACTTTCAATGAAAACTACGGCTGAATGGCTTGAGCTTTTAGCGCCGACAAATGTGCCGCATATGATTGTAAATACCCTTGATGGCTTGATCAATGATCCTCAGCTTGTGGAAAGCGGGTTTTGGCAAATACATGATCATCCCACCGAGGGTAAAATCCGCATGGCGAAATCGCCCTATAATTTTTCGAAGACACCAACGGATATTACGCGGCTGCCGCCAAGGCTTGGTGAGCAGAGTGAGGAAATACTGCGTGAAGTAGGATATTCAGAAGATCAGATAATTAAGATGTTTGAGCAGGGCGTGACCAAGCGCCCGGAATAACGAAGAAAGAGAGAGAAGCAAATGAAGAAAAGAGTGCAAGATGAAAAGCCAAAACGCTCGAAGGAAGTGAGCGAATGGATTGACCAGGAAATTGTTGAGCAAGAAGAACGTTACGGCGAGATTGTCGCCGAAATGGAAGGCATTCAGGAAGAACGCAATGGCTGGTACGCCCGGTTCCTTGATATTATTCAAAATAAAGGCTTCAACGTGAACGGTGATACGCGTGTGCAGATCAAAAAAGAAGACATTCCGGAACGCCCGGACCGTCCCGACGCAGACAAAGTTGTTTGGTAATCATTAATAGAGAAATAAGAAAGGATTAGGTCATGGCGCGTCCGCATATTGAGCCTTACGTCGAACTGAATAACAGTTACAAAAATTTTAGTCTGCCCGGCTTTGCTGGTGGCAGTCACTATAAGGTACTCTCCCTTGATAAGGATCTTGGATCATCTACCCTCAAAATGCAATTTGACGGTGGATACAAGAGAAAGCCAGGAATGAGTTATTCCGATATGGAATTATTTGTCCTTAAAGGCGAAATGAAAATCGGCGACACAAATTGTGTTGAAGGACATTATATGTTCGTACCTGCTGGTATGGCGCTTGGTGCTATTGATGTGCCAAATGGCTGCGAGGCACTCGTAATGTATAATGATGGTGAGCCAACTTATGTGGAATCTGATGAAAACCACCCTCACTGTATGACAGAAGCTTTTGTCTCCCTAAATGGTTACGAAGATGCGCCTTGGGCGCCAGGCAACGTGGTTACGCCATCTGTTGCGGCGGGCTGCCTGCTTAAACTTCTACGCTATGACCCATATACAGAGGCGATGTCATTTCTTTACTGTATGACACCACAGTTCATGCAGGATAATATTTCCTATCATGATTGCGCCGAAGAAAGCTATCATATTTGGGGTGAGAGCTGGATGATGCAGTTTGGTAATTTGCCAACCGGCGGTTATTTCTGGCGTCCGCCATACATCAACCATGGCTCGTTCCGCTGTAAACTGGGAACCATCGCTTTTGGACGCACGGACAGTAAACTTCATAACTATTTCCATTATAATCCTTGGTCAAATCCGGACGAAAACAAGCTTCGCGCAGCGGCAATGATGTACCGTCAACGTCCTGAACTTTACAAATGGACGGCGACCCACGGTCATAACCATCCACATGGTCCGCAGGACTTTGAGTATAAAGATTATCATATGGATACACAGGTGCGTCATTTGCATGGGGACCGAGATGAACCTCATCATTATCACGGTGAGCAACATCACAACCATCATGATCATCACCCGGATGATCATGGCCATAGTCACGCCGATGGACATCACCACCACCACCATCATGATCACGATCATGATTGATAAGGCCGCGCTATGACAAACGATGATGATCTACTCGAAGATTATAAAGGGGCGCTTTTCGGTGGTTCGATGCCTGCTGTGCAGCGCCCCGCCCTGATCCTCGTAGATTTTGTCACGGCATACCTCGACCCGGCGTCTCCTCTCTACGCCGGGGTTGAGGACGCTGTTGAAAGCGCGACACGAATTTTAAAAGTAGCACGCGGTGTTGAAATTCCGGTTATATTCACCAATGTTGAATATCATGACGGTGGAAAAGATGGTGGTGTTTTCTATCAAAAAGTAAAAGCCTTAAAACTCTTTGACGAAGGTAGTCGATTTGGCAAATTTCTACCTAATCTAATGCCTCATTCGGAAGAACATATTATTACCAAACAATATGCCAGTGCCTTTTTTAATACGGGTCTTTCTGAATATTTGACGGCCAAAAATATATGGCCTCATCATTACGGGGCTATCGACTTCTGGCTGTGTTCGCGCTACTGCTGTTGACGCATGCCAGTATGGTTTTGTGCCGCTTGTGGTGCGTGATGCGGTCGGTGACCGTGACCCGCGACCCCATGAAGCAAACTTGTTTGATCTGCAGGCGAAATATGCTGAGGTGGTTTCAGAAGAGCACATCATCAATTTTATTCAAAACAACAAGTAGATTTTTTCCTTTGTAATCTCCTTTCCCTGTGTCAAAACTATATCCAATAAAATAAAATAATTAGGAACACACATTGGGTATTGATTGTCAGAATTGTAAGGCGAGGAGTAGTCAGCTTTGCTCTGTTTTTAACGATGACAACATCGCGGATCTATTCTCGTTAGCGCACTCTGTAAAAGTTGGAAAAGGCAGCTATCTTTTACATGAAGAAGATAGTACCAAATATGTCTATAACTTGTCTTCCGGTGTGTCCGCGGTAGAACGGCTCGCCAGCGATGGTCGGCGG
>CAXBLS010000229.1:0-3952 GCA_963976585.1 uncultured Kordiimonadaceae bacterium | reverse complement strand
AGAGATTTGAAGCATGTGTTGCATCGACCGGTTGAGACCACCGTCGAAAGCAGACATTCAGTTTATAAAAAAAGCTCCCGTAAATTTCTTACGGGAGCTTTTAAATTGAGTGGAATTAGGTGGTCTAGTTCTTGGACTTGTCAACCTTTTGGTTTTCTTTAAGCCAAGGCATCATGGCGCGGAGGTTTGCGCCTACTTCTTCGATTTGATGAGCGTCGCCTTTGGCGCGGGCGGCTTTGAGTTTGATCTGACCGACTTTGTTATCAAGCATAAAGTCATTTACAAAACGACCTTCCTGAATATCGGCAAGGATGCGTTTCATTTCCGCTTTCGTATCTGCGTTAATCACGCGTGATCCAGACATATAGTCGCCGTATTCCGCAGTGTTTGAGATTGAGTAACGCATGTTGGCGATGCCGCCTTCATACATAAGGTCAACGATAAGCTTAAGTTCATGAAGACATTCGAAATATGCCATCTCAGGGGCGTAACCAGCTTCAACAAGAACTTCGAAACCACACTGTACAAGTGCAGAAGCGCCACCACAAAGAACCGCTTGCTCACCGAACAGGTCAGTTTCACATTCTTCTTTAAATGTTGTTTCGATAATTCCCGCACGGCCACCGCCATTTGCGGAACCATATGAAAGGCCAATATCCATGGCGTTGCCTGTGGCGTCCTGATGAACGGCGATCAATGTTGGTACGCCGGCGCCTTTAAGATATTCAGAACGAACCGTGTGACCTGGGCCTTTCGGTGCAATCATGAATACGTCAAGGTCTGCGCGTGGCTCGATCAGTTTAAAGTGAACGTTAAGGCCGTGAGCAAACATTAGGCTCGCGCCTTCTTTCATGTTTGGCGCAAGATCATCTGCATAAAGATCAGCTTGAAGTTCATCCGGGACAAGAACCATAACAACGTCTGCCCATTTAGCACCCTCAGCGGCAGTCATACATTTAAAATCTGCGCCTTGTGCTTTTTTACGTGTTGATGATCCTTCGCGAAGGGCAACCGCAATATCCGTAACGCCACTGTCTCGCAGGTTGGCAGCATGGGCGTGGCCCTGGCTACCGTAACCAACGATAAGTACTTTCTTAGTTTTGATCAGATTTACATCTGCATCGCTATCGTAATAAACTCTCATGTGAATTTCCTCTATTTTTTTTCTTATAATGTTTGTTTACCGCGGTGCAGAGCCGCAACACCTGTGCGGACCACTTCAACGAGGCCTAAATCTTCCATCAGTTCGATGAATGCTTTAATCTTTTCTGTCTTGCCTGTCACCTCAAAAACGAAACTATCTGCGGTGCTGTCAACGCGTTTGGCGCGAAATGCTTCGGCAACACGCAAGGCTTCGACCCTTTGTTCACGGTCACCACATACTTTAACCAACGCAAGTTCGCGCTCAACGGACGGCCCTTCTTCGGTCAGATCACCAACGCAGTGAATAGGCACTAACCTGTCAAGCTGGGCTTTGATCTGCTCAATAATTTTCGGCGTTCCAATGGTGACCACAGTAATCCGACTTTCGGTGCCGGCAATATCAACTGGTGCCACGGTAAGATGTTCAATGTTATAACCGCGACCAGAAAAAAGTCCTATTACCCGGGCAAGCACACCCGCTTCGTTATCAACAATGATTGAAATGGTATGTCGTTGTTTATGAGGCGAATCTATCATATCAGTATCCCACGCCGGTTTATTAAACCAGTGCGGCCCCTCCTTCAAATTCTTGTATTTCTTCTGCGTCTGGCAGGATCATC
Source organism: uncultured Kordiimonadaceae bacterium (assembly GCA_963976585.1). GTDB lineage: Bacteria > Pseudomonadota > Alphaproteobacteria > Sphingomonadales > Emcibacteraceae > Pseudemcibacter. Next base: position 2,189 of record CAXBLS010000229.1, on the reverse strand, counting down.
TCGTTATGCGCTGCACCAGACGGTATCATCGGATAACAGTTGGCGAGCTTTTCAACCCGGCAATCAACAATCACAGGTCCGTCTGTTTCGATCATTTTCATAATCGTCGCGTCAAGCTCATCAGGATGCTCAACCTTAAACCCGGTCGCGCCGTAACTTTCAGCAAGCTTCACGAAGTCCGGAAGCGAGGCCGTATAGCTGTTTGAATAGCGACCGTCATGATTAAGGTCCTGCCACTGGCGCACCATACCCATATATTCATTGTTAAGAATAAAAATCTTCACTGGTAAGCCGTACTGCATCACCGTTGAAAGTTCCTGAATATTCATCTGAATAGACGCTTCACCAGCCACATCAATCACCAGCGATTTCGGATGCCCCATTTGAACACCCATTGCTGCCGGGAAGCCGTAGCCCATGGTCCCCAGACCACCGGATGTCATCCATCGGTTCGGATCTTCAAATTCAAGATACTGCGCGGCCCACATTTGATGCTGGCCAACCTCAGTTGTGAAGTATACATCTTTGCCTTTGGTCAGTGCCTGAAGACGTTCACAGGCATATTGCGGCATGATCACATCACCGCGCTGCGTGTATGCTAAACAATTACGCCCACGCCAGCCATCAATCTGCGTCCACCAGCTTTCCATATCGGCGGCATCAAACTTATGTTTGCTTTTTTTCCATAGCTTCAAAAATACTTCAAGCACTTGGGCCACATCACCAACAATCGGCACATCAACTGGAACAATTTTGTTAATTGATGAGCGATCAATATCAATGTGTATTTTCTTTGAGTTTGGCGCAAAAGCATCAATGCGACCAGTTACCCGGTCATCAAAGCGTGCACCGATGCACACCATCACATCACAGTCATGCATGGCATTGTTGGCTTCGAAAGTCCCATGCATTCCCAGCATACCGAGCCACTGTTTATCAGAAGCCGGATACGCACCAAGCCCCATTAAGGTGCTGGTGACCGGAACACCGGACAGGCGAGCCAGTTTACGAAGTAGATCAGATGCTTTTGGGCCGGAGTTTATAACACCGCCGCCGGTATAAAAAATCGGCTTCTTTGCGGTCGCGAGCAGCTCAACGGCGTCTCTAATGGCCGCTTCATCACCTTTAAACGCAGGACGGTAGCTGCGATGTTCTATCGGTCCTTTATGCTCAATTTCGCTGGTCAGGATTTGAACATCTTTTGGAATATCAACAACAACAGGGCCGGGACGTCCTGTTGTCGCCACGTGAAAAGCTTCATGCACCACTTTTGACACATCATCGCTCTTGCGGATTAGATAATTATGTTTTGTGCAGTGACGGGAAATACCAACTGTATCCGCTTCCTGAAACGCGTCTGTCCCGATCAGTTGAACAGGAACCTGCCCAGTCAGACAAACAACCGGGATACTGTCGAGCATGGCATCTGCAAGGCCAGTAATAGCATTGGTCGCACCCGGTCCGGATGTTACCAGAACCACACCAGGTTTACCGGTAGAGCGGGCATAGCCTTCGGCCGCGTGAACCGCTGCTTGCTCATGACGAACAAGGACGTGTGTAATCTTCTTATGATTATGTAACTCATCATAAATCGGCAACACAGCACCGCCAGGATATCCAAAGATAACCTCCACACCCAAATCCACCAGGGAATTTAAGATGATTTCTGCGCCGCTTTTTGCTTTCGAAGACATAACGTCTACCTTTCCATAGTTGTTCACCGATCAATTTCGGTCTTTTCACGTTCAAAGCATGTAAATTTTTAGGTTAAAGCCTAGGTTTATAATGGGTTCGAGCCTTAATCACAAATAAAAACATGCTTAATTTACATTTCCAAATTTGCATCAACTTAATGATACAATATTATCAAGTCAATGGTTATTATTGAAATATAATTACAATATTGTGAATATTTCTTTAATAATATTACAATTCTTCTATTTTCCAATCGGAAAATTGATTTCGAAACCAGGTCATCTGACGTTTAGCAAACTGCCTTGTTGCGGTTTGAGTTAAGCTGATTGTCTCTTCGAGTGATACATTTCCCTCAATATAATCGATAATCTGCGGCACGCCCAGCGACTTCATCACCGGCAGGGTTCTCGGATAATTGAAAGCCATTAACGCTCTAACCTCCTCAATAGCGTCACCCTGCTCTATCATTTTCGTAAAACGCTGATCGCACCGTG
>CAXBLS010000228.1:0-3975 GCA_963976585.1 uncultured Kordiimonadaceae bacterium | reverse complement strand
AAACCAGATACAAAAACCCTTCCAGACAGCGTCTTATTTGTTTGTAATTTTAACGCTGTCCGTTCCCCCATGGCCGAAGCCATTGCCAAATATCATTGCGGTAACAAGATTTACATCGACAGCTTCGGCGTCGGCGAAAAACTTGCCAAAGTAAATCCCTTCGCAGTCTCCGTCATGGAAGAAGTCGGCGTCGATATCTCCGGCCATCAAGCACAGGATTACGATGATCTCATCGACACCTCATTCGATCTCATCATCGCCCTCAGCCCGCAGGCTCATAAAAAAGCCATAGAGCTGACCGAAAACAACGCAACAGACGTAGAATACTGGCCCGTAGAAGACCCCACAAAAATCCAAGGAAACCGTGAAAGCATCATGTCCGCCTTTCGAGAGTTGCGCGATGATCTTTACAATAAAATCAAAACTCGTTTGAGCTGCTGAATCCAAGACGACATTAACGTCGTTAAAGATGGTTATCTCTGATCAATTTACTCTGGTGCTCTTGATTCTGCTTATTTTATTCCTTTTCCACTTTTCAATTCGCGAAATTCTTCTAAGAAAATCTGGATTGAAATCTTGTGTTACTAGAAAGAGTTTTCGAAAAAATAAAAAGAAGTAATACAACACAATACTCACACCAAGGGTAAACATAAACCTGAATGAAAATAGATCATAATTGCCAGCCATAAATATATCGAAGCTCTCCTTAAAATTAACAATAAAAATCAAGATAAAACAAATGCTAATTAACCAATATTTATTTAACTTGCCTAAATACAATATTCTACACAGAGAATATCTGGAATTTTTCAATATAAGAAAAAGCTTAATCATATTTTTTGACTTATGTTAATTATTTTAATATGGTCAAAAATTGAGATGGTTAAAGATCGCAGGATTAATTGACTACTAAATTGTCGTGGATTACTCAAAATACGCCCCCAATGTCGTTTTAGTTCAGCAGTAATTTATTTATTTTCTGACACTACCGAGGATAGCAGAAAATGAATTGCCGGGCAAATTGGCCTGCTTCTTTGCAACCCGTCTACCGCCCACACAATGATAATGCACATTTTTCTTGAATTTTGCTGAGTTTTGTCTATTTTTCCCCTTATTCTTGATGAATTTAACAAAGGAGCCATAATGGCTAAAGAAGAGTTACTGGAAATTCGTGGCAAAGTCACAGAACTTCTACCCAATGCAATGTTTAGAGTTGAGCTGGAAAATGGTCATGAAGTGCTTGGCCACACAGCGGGCAAAATGCGCAAAAACCGCATCCGTGTTCTTGCTGGTGATGATGTACTTGTTGAAATGACACCTTATGATCTGTCCAAGGGCCGGATCACATACCGCTTTAAATAAGCGCACACGGTCGGATGTCAGATAAAGACCAGATCCTTATTTTAGCATCCGCCTCTCCGCGACGTCTGGAACTGCTTAAGCAGGTTGGCATTGTCCCGGACCAAATACTCCCCTCAGACATTGATGAAACGCCGCTCAAAGGCGAGACGCCGCACGCGCTGGCCAAGCGCCTTTGCCGTCTCAAGGCGGAGAAAATAGCCGAGACCAACAAAGGCGTATTCATCCTTGCCTCAGATACCATTGTCGCCTGCGGAAACCGCATTCTTGGAAAAGCGGCGGACGCGGCGGAGGCCGAGACATTCCTTAAGCTGCTCAGCGGGCGGCGTCATACGGTTTATACCGGCGTCTGCCTCATTGCGCCGGACGGCAGCAAAAGCATCAAATGCGTAAAAACAGCGGTTAAGTTTAAATCGCTCGACCGCAGCGATCTTGACTTTTATCTCTCCCACGACGAATGGCAGGGCAAAGCCGGCGGCTACGCCATTCAGGGACTGGGCGCCCGCTTTATAAAGGCCATCAACGGCTCATACAGCAATGTGGTCGGGTTGCCGCTTTTTGAGACGGTCAATATGTTAAAAGGACGCGGTTACCCGCTTTAAATATCATGAGCGTCACCAAGAAAATTATTATAAATAGCGCCGTCGGCGAAACCAGAGTGGCTATGACGGAAAATGATCAGGTCAGTGAACTGCGCCTTTTTCGCGATCATAACCCGTCTTACGTTGGTGCAATATATCTTGGCCGGGTCACCAGGCTTTCAAGCGAATTTCAAGCGGCGTTTGTCGAACTTGATAACGGGCTCACTGGATTCCTTCCTTTAAAAACCCTACCCAAAACACCGGGTAAGAAACCAAAAGACCTAACTAGTCTGCTCCATGAAGGGGAGCGAATTATTGTTCAGGTAACGGCGGACGCTGCATCTGATAAATCCGTGAAGCTTACGGGCCGGGTTGAGCTGATCAGCACGGCGATTGTCCTGCATCCGTTTCGTAGTGGTGCTTTTGTCTCAAGCCGGATAAAAGATCCGACAAAACGCGAAGAGCTTAAAGAATTTGGCGCCACTCTTGCTCTCGGTGACCTTGGGATAACCTTCAGGACCGAAGCGCAGAATGTTTCGCTCAGCCAGTTAAAAGACACTGCCGACAAACTGATAAGACACTGGAAAACCATCAGCAAAAATAAAGCCAAACAAAAATGTCCAAACCTGCTCACTCAGGGCCCAGAGCCCATAGAGCAAATCATGCGCGACTTCACCACCGCAGACACAGCCGAGATTATCATTGATCATGCCAGCGCCCTTAAAACGGCCGTGCTGTGGGCAAAAACATTTGCCCCTGATCTCGTGGACAAGATTAGCCATTACACAGGAAAACAAAGTATCTTCGGCCACTATGAAATTGATGATGTGCTTGAACAGATCACTGCGCCGTATATTTCGACAAAATCCGGGGCCTGGATCACCTTTGAAAAAACCGAGGCCATGACCGTGGTTGATGTTAATATGGGCCATGCGCAAGGCTCAAACGACGCCGAGACGCAAATTTTCACCATCAACCGTGAAGCGGCCCGGGAAATATTCAGGCAGTTACGCTTGCGCGGGACCGGCGGCATCATCATCATTGATTTCATCAATATGACCAATAAAGGCCACGTCAAAAGCCTGCTTCAATTCATTGATGAATTGATGCTCAGTGATCCTATGCCGTTGCAAAGGGGTAATATTTCATCGCTTGGCCTTCTGGAATTATCAAGAAAAGCCCGTCAGCAGGATCTGGATAGTTTGCTGCTTAAAAAAGCACCCCCCACGGAAAACCTGCCGACAGAATGCCTTTCCCTTCTACGCACCGCCGAAAAGGACGCCATGGAAAACCCCGGCCAAGCCGCTATTATCACCGTCACAAATCAGCAAAAGAAATGGTTTGAGGATCATTCAATCCTCATTGATCAATTTCGCGAGCGCACCCACGTAAACTTACAAATGGAGCCATCATGAAAGCCGCCAATAACAACGACAAATGCCCCATTTGCAAAGGGGCGACCACCGAGAAATACCACCCCTTTTGCAGTAACCGTTGCAGCGAAATTGACCTTGGTCGTTGGTTTAAAGGCAATTACGTAATCCCGGGCGAAAAAACCTCACTGGGTCAAAACGAAGACGACGAATTTGACGGATAATTCAAGCACTTGACCGCAAGTCATTTTTTTAAAAAGAGTGCTGGACAGCGCCGCGCTTATTTTCTATAACCCTCCCACCTCATATGAGTGTTTTCCCATGCCCGGGTAGCTCAGGGGTAGAGCAGCGGATTGAAAATCCGCGTGTCGGTGGTTCAAATCCGCCCCCGGGCACCACTTTTTCTCTTTAAAACCAACACGTTATAGTAATTCATAAGTATCTGTATTATTAATGATATTTTTCTAGCTACAATCTAGCTACAGTCAAAACAAAATATGACTATTCCCTCATTGCAAAACAGTCATTATGCACTTTCTACTAATACCCATAACATTCTTCAAGCTTTCGACTTCCTCCACCCTGCCTGCCTAGCCTCTTGTTCAGAACAAAACCATCTTTCGCCTTTGTTTTCACTGATTATAGTGTTCACATAATAGCGT
>CAXBLS010000227.1:0-3980 GCA_963976585.1 uncultured Kordiimonadaceae bacterium | reverse complement strand
TTGGTGAAGATATTATCGGCCTCCTCTGGGCTGTGGCGGTGGTGGCGGAGATATTGCTGTTTGTGTTTTGTAATAATCTGATCCGCAAGTATCCTGTATTTTTGATCTTCGCAGTGATCGGATTTTTTGGCACGATACGCTGGGCAGTACTGACATTTACTTTTGCATTACCCATACTTTTTGTGGTTCAGCTTTTCCATGCGTTGACCTTTGGTGCCAGTCATCTGGCGGCAATACATTATCTGGGCAGCAAAGTTGATCCGAAGAGGGCAGGGACTGCGCAAAGTCTTTACTCGTCTTTACCGCTTGGGCTTGGAATGGGAATGGCGACCTATTTCGGCGGGGTTATTTATGAAAGCGCCGCGGGTGGTGCTTATATAGCCATGAGCTTTTTTTGCGCCTGCGCTTTTGTGCTCTCAATCATCCGGATGATTTCGGTCAAATAATTTTTTTCCATTATTTTGTCAGTATCTGCGGCGGGTTTTTGAAACGGCGACGTATTATGAGTACATGACTTGTGGGAATGGGATTACAATTGGAGATTAAAATGACTAAATCAATATATATAATTACAGGTGTGTTAGCACTTTCAATCACCGGTACCGCCATGTCCCAGGAACGTGACCGTGGTATGTCAATGATGGATACGGACAAAAACGGTACCGTTGAAAAATCAGAATTCGTTGAAATGTACAAGAAACGCTTTGCTGAGACAGATACGAATGGCGACGGAATTTCGTTTGATGAATATAAAGCCAAAGTCACAGCCGACCGTGCAGAGCGCGACGCGCGCCGTACTGAACGCCGTGCAGAGAAAGCTGCAAAGAAAGAAGAAAAGCGTGCTGAACGTGAAGAAAATAAAGCGGAACGCGAAGCAGAACGTGCTGAACGCGATGCTAAACGTACACAAGAGCGGTTCGAGAGCCTAGATGCTGATGGTAATGGCAGTGTTTCCGCAGAAGAGTACAGTGCAGCGGGCGACAAAATGTTCGACCGTATGGACCGTAATGGCGATGGCATACTAAATGATCGCCGTGGTCGCGGACGTGGTGATGGAGACCGAAGAGGTCCTAGACCCGAAAGAAACTAATTCATATCTAATGTCCCGTACGACTAAGAATTGCCCCATAGATTCTTAATCGTATGACTCAAGGGCGGGAATATATTTCCCGTCCTTTTTTTGTCTAAATATATTTGCTTAAATGCTTGCAGTGAATGATCCTAATGCTTATTTTGCAGGGAAACGAACGCAAGTTGGAATGCTGACATGGCAAGTGATAATAAAAATAGTGCATACAAAGTGATCGCCCAGAACAGAAAGGCGCGCCACAATTATCAGATAGAGGAAGAGTTTGAAGCCGGTGTTGTCCTCACAGGTTCAGAAGTTAAGTCGTTGCGCGCAGGCGAAAGTAATATCACAGACAGCTACGCTGAAGTAAAAGGCAACGAAATGTTTCTGATCAACGCCTATATTAAAGAATATGACCAAGCTAATCGCTTTAACCACGACGCGCGGCGCGTGCGAAAGCTACTACTGCACCGCAAGGAAATTAATAAAATGGCGGCCGCCGTACAACGTAAAGGCATGACCATCGTCACCCTGAAACTATATTTTAACGATCAAAACCGCTGCAAAGTCCTGCTCGGTCTAGCAAAGGGTAAGAAGCAGCATGATAAGCGCGCCTCCGACAAAGAAAAAGACTGGAACAGACAAAAAGCAAGATTACTAAAGGCGGATGCTCATTAGCGACCACGCATACTTAATTTTGATGTGCGATTAATTCTGTCTCGGCCCCGTATCGACAAAAAAATACCCGCTTAAAACGGGTATTTCTTTTTTCACGGTTCTATTTTAGAAGCTTGGTTCCGTTCTTGGGTCACCGAATTTCCAACTTCCATCGGGCATCAGGCAGGCATTGCCGTAAGCTGGGACACTTTCACCACCAATTTCAATAGTGGTTGTGTATTCACGGATTTGTTGACAATTCTCACCGTCGAACTCATCCGACTGTTCATAATATTGCTGCTCGCCATTTCCCTGATTAGCATAAACCTGTTGCTGTGGCTGTTGAATGTAAACTGGTTGCTGATGAACAACGGTTTGAACTGGGCGGTCCACATAGACAACGCGAGTACGCGGACGATAGTAATAGCTTGATCCCCATCCGTATCTAGGGCCGTAACCATAGTAGGGGTAGCCAGAGCTATAGCCGAAGCTGAATGAACTATTATAATAATTGTCATAATAATAGTGGCTATTCAATGATGAATAAAGCAGTGCACCAGTATAAAATCCGGGAAGATAACCACTGCGATAATAACGGTCATCATAATATCTGTACCCGCGGTTACGGTGTTTGTTTCTTCCGCCCACAACCCTGTTGATGTTGACATCTCTAATCACGGCGTCTTGGCCGCCACGATTGACGGCGACTGCACGGTCTCTACGGTTGTTGCGATTATTTCTTGTAGCATTGCGGTTTGTGCCACCGTTTCTAACCACGGTGCGGTTTGTGGTGTTATTTATAACGGTACGGTTGTTTCCACCGTTGTTATTTACCACTGCGCGGTTTCGAGTGTTATTGACAACCCCGCGATTGCCTCCACGGCTAATGTTTGCCACAGAGCGACCACGGTTATTGTTAACAACAGGGCGACTACGACTTTGAGTGTTATTAACCGCAGCAGGGTTACGGCGGTTGTTAACAACGGGACGGCTTCGACTTTGGGTGTTGCTAACAGCAGCACGGCTACGAGTGTTATTTACGACTGTGCGACTGCTACTGCGGTTATTATTAACGACTGTTCTGCTTCTTGTGTTATTCACGGCCGGAGCAGAACTTCTACTTCGGGTGCTCGTAACGGCAGGTCTGCTCTGGCGATTGTTATTCGCCGCAGCGCGCGGTGCACGGCTTCTTACCGCTTGACGGCTTCTGTTATTGGTTTTGGGCGCAGCACGAGCGGCGCTTCTCTTTGTTGCGGTTTGTTTTGATTTGCCGCGCTGAGGCGCAGCATCGGCATAAGGGATTGTAATCAGGCTCAAGGCAACCAATCCACAGACGGCTGCCGATCCTTTTAGGAATTTTTGTACTATACTCATAATTCTATTCCTTCCTTAAAAAAATAATAGAACCCAATCACCTGAGATTCACTATACAAGATCTAGCTTAACCGAAACTGAATGATTTATCCAGCTTATAATAATACTATGAGTTGCTTTATCTGTCTGTATGGTTGTATATATTCATATATACTATACTAATAAATGTATCTGGATCCATAAAGCCGTTTCCATAATCGCCATCATACTTTTCCAAAGGATCAAGTTTTTTAACCTCATCCAGCGATAATCCACGTGCAGCCAGGGGGGTGAGAATGCCATCAATGTCCTTGAGAACATTATAATAAACCTGTAATCCTGCTTTGTCTGTTAATGGCCCATGACCTGGTATAATTTTGGTATCGTCATCGATGTTATTAAGCGTTGACTGAACGGCGATCATCAACCCTTTCCAGGATCCTCCGCCATCAACATCCACATATGGATAGGCTTCGTTAAAAAAGATATCTCCCATGTGAATGGTGTTTTTACCATTAAAATAAACAATGCTATCGCCGTCGGTATGAGCGTTTTTATAGTGTCGGGTATTAATATGAAGGCCATTTAGATGGAATGTTAGTTGATCATTAAAACTGATCACAGGTAGGGCTACTTTGGCAGAACCGCTATCGCTAAGGCGTTTATAAACATTGTCGTGTGCTACGAAATCAACGCCCTGCTTGCCTAAATTTTCGTTTCCACCAGTGTGGTCACCGTGATAATGGGTGTTAAAGGCAAATTTGATATCATCCGTCGAGAGTGTGCGGATCGCCGCGACAATTTTTTCTGTCAACGGTGCATATTGATCATCAATAAGAAATACACCATCTTCACCTATTGATACGCCTAAATTGCCACCTTCTCCTGTCATCATATAGAG
>CAXBLS010000226.1:0-3991 GCA_963976585.1 uncultured Kordiimonadaceae bacterium | reverse complement strand
TGGCGAAATCAATTTCCGCGAAAGAAAACAGTATTCTCAGATTAAGAAGCGAAGCCGCTAAAATTCAAGCGGCGACTGACAGTAAAACACTCAGTCTGGAAGATATCAGGCGCGATCTTAAATCCTGGGAGGAGGAAAACAATTTCCTTGTTGGATTACTTGATGAATATACGCTGCGTTTTGAGGGCAGTCTTAATGTCTCAGAATATCCGAATTATCAAACGGATTTAGATCAATTTAATAAACTTGATCTTAGCCGAATTGGAGAAGAAAGGATCAGCGTACAAATGAAGTTCGTTGATCTTGGTTTTTCACGCTTGAGAAATGCCCTAGACGGCGATGTATTTAAAAGCCAAGTGATTACAGATGGCGGTAAGCTCACGGAAGGAACGGTTACCCGGTTTGGTCCTACAGCTTATTTCTTAAGTGCCGAGGATGACGTGGCAGGAATAGTGATTAGTGAAGACGGTGATATTGCCCATCTATTCACGGATAATGGCCAGCTCTCAAATCTATCAGGTTTGATTTCCGGTCAGTTAGAGAATATGCCCATTGATGTGACAAATGGCAAAGCGATTAGCATAGAAACTGAAAGCGATAGTCTTTTTGACCATATTGGAAAAGGTGGCATCTGGATTTTCCCAATTCTCATATTTGCCGGACTTTCAACCATTGCATCTATTATAAAACTGATGGAAATATATAAGATTAAACTTCCCGAGAAGGGCAGTTTACATAACATACTAGCCAACTTGCAAAAAGGTGACGATGAGGCGGCCGCTCAAGCAGCGAAACTGGTTCCATATCCGATAGGTGAAATGCTAGAGCAAGGGGTTAAATATGCGTCTGAACCCAAAGAGTTGGTAGAAGAGGTTATGTATGAAAGTGTGCTTGATACGCAGCCGAAGCTGGAGAAATATCTACCGCTTATAGCCATCAGCGCGGCAACGGCTCCACTTCTTGGATTGCTTGGAACTGTGACGGGAATGATCAATACCTTCCAGCTCATTACCTTATTTGGAACTGGCGATGCGCAGTCACTTTCGTCCGGCATATCCGAAGCGCTTATAACAACTGAATTTGGACTTATTGTCGCCATTCCCGCTTTGATTATGCACGCGCTACTAAGTCGAAAGGTTCAGGCAATAATGGCAGATATGGAAAAATTTGCGGTCATTTTTGTCAACGGGTTACCAAAGGAAAGGATTTAGACATGGACGTGCTGATGAATTTTTGCACTGAATTTTTCAAAATCTGGACCAGTGGTGGTATCCTGATGTGGCCGCTTTTGTTAATTGCTATTCTCATTTATTGGCTTGTGTTTGACATGTTTAGCCGATTGTCTAAAAACAATATGCCGGATAATATTTTGTTGTTTGATAAAGATAATTTACCACCGAAAGTCTCAAATATCATAAATGATATTTTGGAAGACAACCCGGCCCCTACGGTGATGCGTAACCGTGTACTTGCCATGAAGGCGGAATATCTTCCCAATATAAAAGGCCGTCTCAATATTCTAACCATTTTAGCTGGCGTTTCTCCTTTGCTGGGACTGTTGGGAACGGTGATGGGAATGCTTAATACTTTCTCACAAATGAACAGAGTAAGCGTCCAGACGAGCGATCTAATGGCCGGGGGCATCTCGGAAGCTCTGATCACCACTCAAATGGGACTGATAATCGCCGTGCCGGCACTGATTATGATTATGATATTAAAAGGCAAACGTGATAAATTATCCCAGTTTTTTCAAAAACTGGAAAGCGTGTGTTATTATAATTTAGTCAGTCAACCAACTGATAAGGCGGCATAATATGAAACGTCGATTATTCACACCTAATGATAATAAAAACACTGAAATTAATATTTCACCGCTGATTGATATTGTTTTCATTTTGCTCATTTTCTTTATTGTCACCACCGTATTCTTCGAAGAAACAGGTGTCGAAATAAACAAACCACAAGCCATTTCTCAATATGATCTGGAAAGTAAATCCATACTGATTGCAATCACCAATGATGAGCAGGTATTTTACGGTGGCCGTAATATCGGACCCGCGGGCGTTCGAAATTTAGTAAAACGAATGTCAACGAAAGAACCGCTGCCGGTTATTTTGCAAGCTGATGAGCTGGTGACAACGAAACTGCTGATCAAAGTGCTTGATGAGGCTAAATTGGGTGGTGCTTTATCGGTCAATGTATCAACAAAAACGGGAAACTGAGATAATGAAAGATATCAGTCTTCCGTTCAATTTGAAAACTCACCCGTTCAGGATGGTATTTTATGCAATTTTCTTTTCCATCATGCTTTTTCTCGTACTTCCGCTGTCGCAATTATACCATGTGATGATTGAAAAAAAGGAAATTGTACGCCCCATTGATATTATCGCCCGCCCGCCCGAAGAACCAGAGAGGACGGAACAGGAAAAGGAAATTACCCTGCAGGAAGTTATAAGCATTCAATCGGTTGCATCAGATATTGAGCTGGAACCGCTCGACGTAACACTAGATGCAAGTTTGGAGGGGGATCTTGAGATAAAAATTGATACCGGAATTTTCAAAGTTAAAGGATCTTACGGCAAAGAAGATCTTTTAGCAGATATAAAAATGTTCTCACTCGCGGAGTTGGACACAACGCCGATGTCCCTCAATGATCCATTGTTGAGATCTCCCAAGGAATTAATAGAGCAAGGTGTTGAAGAAATTAACGCCGAAGCACTGGTAATATTAACAGAGAAAGGTGAGGTTGAATTCGTCCGCTTCATATCACTTAGTCATCAGGGCGCTAATGCCGCAGTACGGGAATATATTCAAAAGTTAAGATACACGCCGCCTAAAAAAGATGGCGAAGTTGGTAGGGTTAGATTTAGATTACCCATCCGCAGCAAAGTCGACGGAAGTGTCCAGTAATAAAAGGGCTACAATTAAAAGAATTAGGCGCGAGAGAAGGATAGGAGGACTATGAACCATTCATTTCTAACAATAACGAAAATTGTCGGACTGTGGATTTGCGCGAATTTCCTATTTCCCTCAGTAAGCAACGCCCAGCTGTTTCCACTATCCGATAATGATTGGTCAAACCCTGAATTTGTCAAACGCTATATGGGGTCCTACGGTATGGACGGGGAATTAAGCCCCGAGGTTACGGAGGCGGAATCGCTGGTCATGCAAGACCTCGCGCCGTTTATTGAAGATGATGTTGAAAATGGCATTTTTTTTCTTCTGCCCAAAATTACCGAGGAAAGCTCTGCAGCCATGAATTTTATGATGGGGCAGCTCTATCTGGAAAGCGAAAACCCGGAGGAAGCCATCAATTCCTACAGCAGGGCGATCCGAAAATTTCCAACGTTTTTAAGAGCGTATAAAAATCTTGCACTGGCTTATATGCAAACGGATGATTGTGACGGCGCCATGCCGCACCTCAATAAAGTGCTTGAAATGGGGCAGGCGGACGGCCTCACGTATGGATTTTTAGGATATTGCAATATTCAGTATGAAAATTATAGTTCGGCCATGAGTGCCTATGCTATGGCCCGTCTTTTTGAACCTGATAAAAATAACTGGAAAATTGGTCTGGCACAGGCGTCAATGCAAGCTAAGAAATATCAGGATGCCATTGTCATTTTGGATGAACTGATCAAACAGGATCCCGAAAACCCCTCATTGCTCATGCTTCAGGTTAATGCCTATTTGGCAATTGACGATCAGGAAAGCACGCTTGCAACCCTGGAAATTCTTAGCCGGCTTGGGGCATCAACGGGGACCAGTCTGTTATTGCTTGGAGATTTGTATGTTCGCAATGAAATACCGTCACTTGCGATCAAATCCTATCTCGCGGCGCTGGATCAGGACGAGCGACCGAATTTCGAGCGCTCTTCGCGGGCGCTTACTTATTTTGCTCAAAATGATGACTGGCAGAATGCGTCAAATTATTTGGTGAAACTAAAAAGCGTTTATGAAAGTGAACTGACACCACAAGAACAAATATCAT
>CAXBLS010000225.1:0-4046 GCA_963976585.1 uncultured Kordiimonadaceae bacterium | reverse complement strand
GTGGGCATAAAACTGCCCGTCACTATGACTTACGATTCCGGCTGCTTCCTGTCCACGGTGTTGAAGCGCATGAAGGCCAAGAACTGTATGTGTTGAGGCTTCCGGTGTATCAAACGCACCAAAGACACCACATTCATCGTGGAACTTGTCATCATTAAATGGAGTCGTGGTAAGGGGAGAGGGCGAGAAATTCGAGGAATTTATATGATCCGTCATTAATCCAACTCAGTTGAGGTCTACTTGCACTTCTATATATGGTTATTTAAAGATTTTGTGAACCTTTTTTTACGATTTCGTACTATCGCCGATCAAATTTTTCAATTGTTCACGACTTTCCTCATCATATTGGGTTTCGCCGTCCGCTTCATCGCCGTTAGATGGGAAGGACGGGACAACATTTTTAAGGATGCCGAACCACTCGGTGCCAAAACGACCCTCCTCGAATAACGGTTCATCCTTATAGGGATTCATCGAATTAAGCATGCTGGCGCCATATTCAATAAGTGGCCGCGATTTTGCTCCCATGAACATATCCGGATATTCATCCGCCGAGAAAAAAGGCGTCGTGAGAAGATAGGCAAAACTAATCAGCAACATTCCGCGCGCCATCCCAAAAAGGATACCAAGACCGCGGTCAAGGGCGCCAATATGGCTTTCTTTTATGGTTCTGCCGATGATGGAGCCGATAAATTTAAAGACGATCAAACTGATAATGCCAAGTGCCGCATATGTAATTACGCTGGCCATAAAGTCCGGTTGCACGAGATCCACGATATAAGGATAAAGGATTGGATGGCCTTGAAGAGTGACAAAAAGTGCCAGCACCCATGCCACAAGACTTAGCGCTTCAGTGGTAAATCCGCGCGTTATGGCTATTAAGATCGATGCTCCTATGATCAGCAGAACTATGATATCGATGGCGTTTATGGTCTTATCCTTTAATATTTATTGTATTATTCCAGATTTGGGGCAATGATATCAACAAGTTTTATCAAATGGTCCAGTTCTGCGGTTTTAATCTTTTTATTCTTATGCTTTATTTTTGACGGAATAAAGGCCTGCGAAAACCCAAGCTTCTGCGCTTCCTTAAGTCGGGCATCAGCTTGACCGACGGGCCTGATCTCGCCGGATAGGGCTATTTCACCAAAAATAATTGTTTCTTCTGCGATTGGATCACCGGACAGTGATGATATGAGGGCCGCCGCAACAGCGAGGTCGGCGGCAGGTTCTGATATTTTAAGACCGCCAGCCACATTAAGATAAATATCATATGCGCCAAGGCCAAGACCACAGCGGGCATCAAGCACGGCGATCACCATAGCAAGGCGCGCACTGTCCCAACCAACCACGGCGCGCCGCGGGGTACCAAGCGATGATTGTGCGACAAGTGCCTGAATTTCCACAAGCATTGGGCGAGAGCCTTCCATCCCGGCGAAGACGGCCGCACCAACAACATCGCCGTCGCGGTCACCGAGAAATAATGCCGATGGGTTTGGAACCTCGGTTAGTCCCAGTTCGCCCATTTCAAACACACCAATTTCATCGGTGCCGCCAAAGCGGTTTTTAACCGCGCGCAGGATTCTGAATTGATGGCCGCGGTCCCCTTCAAAATATAGCACCGTATCGACCATATGTTCAAGGACACGGGGGCCAGCGATTTGACCGTCTTTTGTCACATGGCCAACCAGCAAAACGCAGACATTTTTTTTCTTGGCGAAGCGGATCAACTCCTGCGCGCACGTTCGAACCTGAGCCACAGTACCGGGGGCGCTTTCAATGGTGTCCGCATACATGGTCTGGATACTGTCAATCACCACCACATCGGGGCACTTGCCTTTGGCAAGTGTCGCGAGAATGTCACGAAGATTGGTTTCGGACGCAAGGCTCACCGGACTATCTTCAAGACCAAGACGTTCCGCGCGCATTCGCACTTGTGCCACCGATTCCTCGCCGGAAATATAAACGGTGGTGACATTATTATTTGCGAGCCTGCTCACCGCTTGCAGAAGGATTGTTGATTTGCCGATGCCTGGGTCGCCACCGATCAGGATTGCCGAACCGGGGACAAGGCCGCCGCCGGTAACCCGGTCAAATTCACCAATGTTTGAAATCATACGGGGCAGGGCTTCTTCTTCGCCTTTTAAGCTTGAAAGCTCAATGATGCTGCCTTTGGCGCTCGCGGATTTACCAAGACCGGTCGGCGAATTTTCGGACGCTTCCTCGGTCAGCGTGTTCCATTCACCGCAGCCTTCGCATTGACCCATCCATTTGCTATAGGTGGAGCCGCAGCTATTACAGACATATATGCGTTTCTGCTTTGCCATTTAACGGCGTTACCCTTTTAGAATTTCCATTTTAATTGGCCCTTCGGCCTTACCATTGATGAACTGATCAATATAATCACTGCCGCTCTGGTCGATTTTGTCTTTTGGCCCGGTCCAGATGATGTTGCCATGATAAATCATTGCGACATTGTCAGCAATTTTACGCACACTTGACATATCATGAGTGATGGTGACGGCGGTGGCGCCGACATCTTTTACGCATTCAACGATAAGTTCATTGATCACATCGGACATGATCGGGTCAAGACCAGTTGTTGGTTCATCGAAAAATATAATTTCCGGATTTGCGGCTATAGCACGGGCAAGGCCCACACGTTTTTGCATTCCTCCGGATAATTCAGCCGGACTTAGGCTTCCTACATCAGGAGAAAGACCGACGCGGCGCAGTTTTTCAATGGCGATTTCTTTTGCTTCCTTGCGGTCGCAAAGTCGCTGGGCGAGAAGGCCAAAGGCGACATTTTCCCAGACAGGAAGACTGTCAAACAAAGCACCGCCCTGAAACAGCATGCCAAATTTATTCAGGACATCTTGACGTTCACGGGTAGTGGCATCGGTCATTTCCTTACCATCTATTTTGATGCTGCCACCATCAGGATGAAGCAGGCCAAGGATACATTTAAGGGTCACCGATTTACCGGATCCTGAACCACCGATGATGACCATGCTTTCACCGGGCATAACAGTGAGATCAACACCATCAAGGACAACCTTGTCGCCAAATGTTTTACGCAGGCCTTTGAGTTCAATTTTTGGAGTTTGGCTATTCATGATCAAAAGAACATCTCCGTGACCACATAGTTTGAAACCAGGATCATGATGCAGGCGGATACAACGGCATTAGTTGTCGAAATACCAACCCCTTGAGCGCCGCCGCGGGTGTTAAACCCGTGATAACACCCCATCAAGGATATGAAGAAGCCAAACACGGTTGCTTTGGTAAGCGACGCCATCACGTCAATTGCTTCAAGAAAATCAATTGTAGACTTCATATAATTACCGCTATTAAAGCCCAGTTTTGTTGTCGCGAGCAAATAACCACCCATCACACCGATGGTATCGGCAACCACCACAAGCATTAAAGGCATCATAATCACGGTTGCAAGAATTCGCGGTGCAATCAGATACTTAAATGGGTCAGTGGATAGCGTATGAAGCGCATCAATTTGTTCTGTAACCCGCATGGTGCCAAGCTCCGCGGCCATGGAGGCGCTAACGCGACCAGCAACAATAAGTCCGCAAAGTGTCGGACCAAGTTCACGGACCATACCGATCACGACAATGGTTGGAAGGGTGCTTTCCGCGTTAAAGCGTGAGCTTCCCTCGTAAATATTGACCGCAAGTGCTGCGCCGGTAAAAAGCGTTGTCAGCCCGACAACGGGAAGTGAATAATAACCGATATTCATCATCTGACGTAAGAGTTCGCGGGGGTAATAGGGCGGGGTGAGCATATGGGTGATGGCGTTCGTGGCAAAAAGCCCGATCCGCCCCGCTGCCCTAAAAAAGGAAATAACAACCCGTCCGATAACGGCCAAGAAATTCATTAAGCGTACGTCCCTAGATTATAATTTTTATCATACCTTTGGCCGATGCCGGTCAAAAGCTCATATTGTCCTAAAGTAGAGACTTTGGACACCATTTCAAGTGTTATATTTGAACCGAGTATTTCGGCAAAGTCTGTTACAGTTACACCGTCAAATTCGC
>CAXBLS010000224.1:0-4058 GCA_963976585.1 uncultured Kordiimonadaceae bacterium | reverse complement strand
CATATCGTCACAACCAACAAAGGCCCTGTTGCACTTTTTGGCAACGAGCTTCGTGATCTTGCGAAAACTCAAAATACATGCTTTGAATTTGAAGGCACTGTGATGAGTGGCACTCCGGTACTTGGATTTGTAACAAAAAATCTTCAGGGCTGCACCATTAACGGATTTCGCGGCATCTTAAACGGTACAGCGAATTACGTATTGCAACAAGTTGAAGGCGGAAAAAGTATGGATGACGCCATTAAAATAGCCCAAGAGTTAGGATATGCAGAAGCAGACCCGACTGCGGACATCGAAGGTTTTGATGTAATGTTAAAAGTCGTGATCCTCGCCAATCAGGTACTTGGTGCCAATCTCAAAGCGACAGATATCATCCGCGAAGGTATTGTTAATATTTCAGAAGAAAAAATTCGTTCCGCAAAGAAAGAAGGAAAGCATTGGAAACTTATCGGCCAAGCATCAAGAAACGAAGACGGTTCAATATCAGCATCTGTAAGTCCACAATGCCTGCCTGTTGAAGACACTCTCGCGAGCGTGTCCGGCCCGATTAATGCCATTACCTTTGATGCCGACTTAATAGGTACGGTTATGGTTTCTGGTGCAGGCGCAGGTCGCATTGAAACAGCTTATGCACTTTTAGCCGATATCTTGAATATCCATGAAACGATGAAATCTAAGTAATTTTTAAAGGAATATATGATGTTAATGTATGGCAAAACTCTTACTACGGAAAAACAAATAGCCGTAAAAAATCCTTATACAGGTGAAATTATTGATTGTGTTTCTCATGCGACAAGGAAAGACGTTGTTACAGCAGGTGAAATGGCAGAACAAGGTTGGTTAAAAACTAGAAAATTATCACGATTTCAACGTTCAACTATCCTTTTAAAAGCAGCATCGATTGTTAAAGATCGACGCATTGATTTTGCAAAACTGATCGTAACGGAAGCCGGGAAGACCATCACGCAAGCTTACAAAGAAGTGGATAGATGTATCAATACATTGACACTCTCTGCTGAGGAGGCGAAACGTCAAAATGGAGAAACTATTCCATTTGATAGTTACGAAGGATCAGCAAGCGTTGAGAACCTTTGGGCATAATTGCCGCGATTACGCCCTTTAATGATCCGTTAAACTTGGTGGCTCATAAAATCGGCCCAGCGATCGCATGTGGGAATAGTATTCTTTTAAAACCGTCCGAACTCGCGCCACTGTCTGCAATTAAATTGTGTAAAGTCATGCTGGAAGCAGGCTACCCTCAAGACGCCTTGGGCGTTCTAACAGGGGATGCTGAAACGGGAAGTGCTCTTGTTAGCCTTCCTAAAGTAAGAATGGTATCCTTTACGGGTGGCGTTACAACTGGGGAAGCCATTATCAAGACGGCAGGCTTAAAGAAATATGCCATGGATTTAGGGGGTAATGCTCCCGTCATCGTGCTTGCGGATTGCGATATGACTTTGGCTGTTGAAGCTTGTGTTTCCGGTTCTTTCTGGGCGGCAGGACAAAATTGTATTGGTTCTCAACGCTTGCTTATAGAAAAAAGAATTTATGACGACTTTAAAGATGAATTCATAAAGCAGACTAATGAAATGGTCGTTGGTGATCCTATGAATGAGGCCACAGATATGGGGCCAATGATTTCTGAGGATGCTGCAATTAGAGCACAGTCATGGGCCAATGAAGCTATCGCAGAAGGCGCTAACCTTCTTTACGGTAATGAACGGGATAAATCCTTATACGGTCCAACGGTACTTGATAATGTAGCGTTGAATTCCAAAGTGCTTTGTAATGAAGTGTTTGCTCCTATCGTTAATTTGGTGCCAGTTGAAAATATGAACGAAGCCATCGAGATCGCAAACCGTCCTGAATATAGTCTTCATGCGGGCATTTTTACCAAGGACCTTGAGCGCGCCTTATCTGCGGCAGATGAAATTGAAGCCAGCGGCATAATGATTAATGATAGTTCTGATTACCGTTTTGATGCCATGCCATTTGGCGGATACAAATATGGCGGCTTAGGTCGAGAGGGGGTACGCTTTTCTATGGATGAAATGTCACAGACTAAAGTTATTTGTTTCAATCGAGGCTGATTTTAATTTGAGTTGGAGATATTAGTTTAAAATGACTGGATAATGTTATGAAATTCATTAAGGTTTCATAAAAGGGAGCTATCAAAATGACTAACAAAAAAAACGCAATAAGCCGCAGAGCTATTTTAAAATCAATTCCAGCAGGAGCCGCAGCAACGCTTGCCGTCGCAGGAAAATCAAGCATAGCTAATGCTCAAGAAGCAACAAAAGTTATTTATAAGCATGGTGTTGCCAGCGGCGACCCATTACAAGACCGGGTTATTATTTGGACACGGGTTACACCTGACATGAATAATCACAATGGTATTGTTCATATTAACTGGGAAGTAGCAACTGACAAAGAGTTCTCCAATGTGGTGAGTAGAGGTCATATCCACACAGGGCAAGGCAGTGATTATACAGCCAAAGCCGATGCAACAGGGCTTGAGTCTGGGCAAGATTACTTTTACCGCTTTAAAGTTCGCGATCAAATTTCTCCGATTGGAGAAACCCGCACTTTAAATGAGAGAGGAATGAAACAGGTTCGCCTTGCTATCGTTTCCTGTTCCAATTATCCATTTGGATATTTTAATGCCTATAAAGCGCTTTGTGATAATGGTCAGTTTGACGCGGTTCTCCATCTTGGTGATTATATTTATGATTATCAAGTTGGGGAATACCAATCACCAAATGCAGAGAAAATGGGTCGCCTTGTTGATCCTCCCCATGAAATTGTAACACTTTCTGATTATAGAACACGCTACGCCCAATATAGAACTGACGAAGACCTTCAAGAAATTCACAGACGTTATCCTTTCATCTGTGCATGGGATGATCATGAGTTTGCCAATGATGCTTATTCTACGGGCGCTCAAAACCATAATGCCGGTGAAGGTGATTGGCACACCCGCCGGGCATCAGCAACTCAGGCTTATTTCGAATGGTTACCCATACGCGAACAACAAATGTTTGTCAGTTATCGTTCTTTTGAATTTGGTGATTTGGCAACGCTTGCGATGCTTGATACACGTGTCATAGGACGCGAACGAGGATTAACCTACAAAGAAGATGTTGACTGGCTGAGAACCGCAGTTGATAATGGTTTGGGCGGTAAAACCACCGTTCCTGTTGCTTATGATGTTATGGGAAATGAAGTCACGGATGCAAAAATATTGCGCGACCTTACAGAAGATACTCTTCCAAAAGGGTGGAAATACCGCAAGGATTATGAAGCGTTTCATACACGTCTAAAAACTGAAGAACGATCCATGCTTGGTGCACCACAAGAAAAATGGCTTAAAGCAACATTAAAAAAATCCAAAAAAGCAAATGTGCCGTGGCAAATTCTTGGCCAACAGGTCATTATGAGCTATCAAGAAAGGCCGCCTGTTTCATCGGTTTACACGGACAAAGAAATAGCCGCTTCGAGTGACGCGGACAAAGCCAGCTGGAAAAAGTATGACGATCTTGGTTTTCAATATAATCCTGATGCTTGGGACGGTTATCAACCTGCTAGAAAGCGTGTATTAGATATGCTTGAAGCACATACTCATAATTCTGTTGTCCTTGCGGGAGATACACATTGTGCGTGGGCACATTCGTTATGCCATGAAATGGGTGGCAAACATTATGGCGCCGAATTCGCCGTACAAGGTATTACCTCTCCTGGTTATGGAGATAGCGCCATGCACGCGGAGGAATTAGCTAAAAAATATCGCGACATGAATGACCATATGGCTTTTTCCAGCCTCAGTGGACGGGGGTATATGACGGTGACCTTTACCGAAAAACACTCCACCGCCGACTGGTATGTTGTTTCAGACATTGAAAGCAAAGATTTTACCGTAAGCCACAGAAAATCATTGCGCTTTAACGCTGGTGATGGTTATGACGGAAAAATTACGCTAGAAGATTTGTCTTCATCTTGAGTGTCCGCTTTGGGTCGGAAGCGGTCATTCGACCTATTTATTGATTTTAGCAATTATAGCA
>CAXBLS010000223.1:0-4092 GCA_963976585.1 uncultured Kordiimonadaceae bacterium | reverse complement strand
GCACTCGTATATTGCTCACACTCATAGGCTTCATAATTGGGGCAGTGTGGGGAGCTTATGATATCGCTTTTTGGAGGGCTTTGCCAGGTGTTAAAATCAACTTAACCACCGAATTTGGCGTTGCAGGCGGCCTGGGAGTCACCTTATTCATTTGTGCCCTTGTTGCTATAATTACCCTCGTTATTGAAAAGCGCCGCCATGGTAAAGTCTTATCTTACGAAAATGAAGCAACGAAAACGCAAGGATGGCAAAGGCTTGTGAAAGGCCAATGGCCAATCTTGGTTGTAATCCTTTTGCTAGTACTTGCCAATTTCCTGACGCTGAATTTAGCTGGTCGTCCTTGGGGCGTTACAAGTGCTTTTGTTTTGTGGGGTTCAAAATTCTTATCTATGATGAGCGTTGACGTTACAAGCTGGAGCCATTGGAAAAACCCTGCTGCATTAGATCGGTCAATTTTCTTTGATGTTACTTCCGTCATGAATTTAGGCATCCTTTTTGGCTCTTTCACCGCAGCCCATTTAATGGGAACCTTTAAACTAAAATGGAACATCAGCTTTAAACTTATCCTTGTGTCAATAATTGGCGGTATTATGCTCGGCTATGGTTCTCGTATTGCATATGGTTGCAATATTGGTGCATTCTTTAGCGGGATCAGTAGTGCAAGTTTTAGCGGTTGGATATGGTTTGTTTTTGCTTTTGCGGGCAACCTCTTTGGAACAGTCGTCAGAAAACAGCTGTCTATTTGATTGACCGTTTTGGGTTGTTAACCGACACTCTTATTTTATTAAAAGTCATAAAATGAAGTGTTTATTTACTCCGATTGGATCACAGATCTCAGGCCTATAACATGAGGGTGTTTCGTGTTTTAAGTATAAATAATAAATGAATTATTTAATTCAGTATCAGCTATTGGGCAACAATTGGGTAACAGAAAGAGAAATTTTCAAAATAATAAAATCATCCTGTGCAAAAAATAACTGGCGCTGGTAAAGTATCACGTCCGTCATACAAATATTTAATGAGTAGTCCGATATCGACGCGGCCATCAAGAACATGCACATGGGTGGAGTATATTTGTGAAATTACTACCGAATATATTTTGACACTAATTTGAGGAGAGAAACCAGCTGGGGAAGCTGGTTTCTCTATATAATCGGCCGGGAAAATCTACGGAGGAAAAAGACCGATTATATATAATACGTATGGTGCGCAAATTACCCTCAAATAAATACTCGTATTTGCTTGTTGGATATTGCTGCATTAGACTTGAATCTTCACCGTTCTCAATTTAAGCTGACAAAACCCGCTTATTTAACTCGGATATAGTATGCCAAGCGCTTTCAATCGCACCTGTCATCCAAGCATTATTTAAAAAAGAAAATGAGTCCCCCGCAAATAGCACGCGTTTGTCTCCTTTTAAAATGGGAGGCAAATTTTTAGACATACTTCTTGATGAAATCCAACCGCTTCCGGCGCCTAAGGCATATTTATCTTTATGCCAAGCCTTGGATATTGCATTGCCTGAGTAATATTTTCTAAACTTTCCCGGATGAATATTCTCTCCTTGAGCTAAGGCAAACTCATTGCGTTCTTTTATCGTTTTGTTGCTAACCCCAACAGCATCCCCAAAGATGGAATAGATTCCTAGAATTACACCGCCTTGATCACTATGAAGGTCGGATGATGGGTAAGCGGTCAATCGAATTTCTTGATTATCTGAGTAAGACATACCGCCATATATCATTTCATCTTTTTCCCAAAAGCGGCGGTTCATCTGTAAACCAAGTTTAAGAGCTGGTCCGCTGCTAGCACTTTTCAAGGCTTTTAGAAGATCTGGGTCTAGGTTGTTTTCTGTTTTTGTCAAGATAGGCAGAGGAATTGTTGAGATGCAATAATCGGCACGCACGGTTCGCGTTTTATTGGATTTCGTATCTACATAAGTAATCTCAACTTCATTATCATGTTGGATCACTTTATTGACTTCAGCATTATATGTAACAGTATCTTGATCAAGGTTTCTTTCCATTGCTTTCGCAATTTGATCCATGCCTCCAATTGGCTGAAACATAACTGGCGGATGATCAGCGAGGTCATAGATCGTTCCTACTTTTACTTTTAGCAATTCTTTAAAGTCAAACGGTTGAGACAGCTTACCCATATCAACACCGTTGCCGGGGTACTCGTCATAACCGCGCGCTCTATTTGCCCTATAATTTAGTTCTTTGGGATTGAGAAGACCTGTACTGCGTAGATGCTCGATTAACCTTTCTCTATCATTTTCATCGAGATGATCATCTAGTTTGCCAGATTGCGTACTTTTGGCAAGCAATTCAGCGATATTCCCAGCCCGATCAACATCTGCTTCGAGCTGTCTAATGGGCACTCCCTGGAGTGCTCCCTCAGCTTCTTCCGAATAATAATAAGCTCTAGGTGATTTATTTATAAATGGTTCCAATTTAACACCGAGAGTGTTGCAGTAGTGAAGGGTGGCTTTATGTTCGGCGGGAATACGCCAAGGACCAATATTGAGATATTGGTTGTTGGCGAATGTGCATACTTGAGTTTCACCTGCGACTTCTTCGATTACGGTGCCATTTCGCGCAGTTTGACAACGGCCTCCAGCAAAGGATCGTGCCTCCAATATTTTGCAATCGTAACCTTTCTTACTCATTTCAAGAGCTGTGACCATACCGGCAATACCGCCACCCAGAATGATCAATTTTACTCCCTCAGTACTATTGCTTATTTCTGGCGGCTCAGTCATCGCGGAAGCATACGCCACCCCAATCCCTTGCATAGCCGTATAGACGGCTGCCGAACCTCCGATCATACCTACAGATTGAAGAAATGCGCGTTTAGAGATTTTATTTAAATTTTGATTAGTCATATATATTTCCTTTGTCATTCGAATTTATGCAATGAGATAGGTGGACATTTATTGCGATGCTAAATTAGAAAGTTCGCTGCATTGTTAATCGATAAATACGTTGTTCAGACGCCTTTCTATACTCGTTAAAAAGAACGTTGTTCTGAGAGATATTCCCTGCATATTTTGTCTTCTGGTATGCTGTTTTTGCCTCGAAGATATTTTCCACATCGAAACGGAGTTTCATTTTTCCAAATATTTTTTGTTCGACGTAGAATGAGGCTTTGGGATTAATAGTTTTTTCCCATTGTTCGGTAACATCAGTTCTAAAACCGACAGTCCCGCCATTTAGACCCGCAGGTGCTTTATTTGTGATGTTAAAACCATATGACGTACCAATTTCGGTCAAGTCATGTTGGAAATTTAATAACCATTCATGTTTTTGTTTATAGATAATGGGACGGCTGGCACCTAAGAAGGGATCAATGGTATCAGTTTCTCTTAGTATATACTTGCCGGTTATAATGGCATTGGGAAGGTTTATAGCCTTTAGACGGAGGTTCCCGTTTACTTCAAAGCCATATTCCTTTGCGTTGCCAATGTTTCCAGGCAAAGATAATGTAGCAAGTTGGGGATTATTGGTGGGATTTCCAATAGGATCTGGTTTCGCAATTTTCGCAACATGGTCGCGTATTTTATTATAAAAAGCTTTGACGGAAATTGACCCTTGGTCGCCTGCAAAGCGATTTTCATAAGCAACCGAGAATTCCCAGCGGTCCTCTGGACGCAATTCGGCATTGCCGGCATCAACTTCATTATCTTCTGCATCGAAACTGTTGCCAAAGTCGCCAAAATTTAATTGGCTTATTTTTCGTTCAACGGTCACCCGAAATTGATTTTTATCATCTAAATCATAACGTAGGTTCATCCTTGGCTTTAGATAGAAAAAAATCCTGCTGAAGTCTTGATTTACAGTAATTAAATTATTCGTTTGAGTTATTTTTGACCATTCTGCGTTCAATGAACTTTGCAATGAGATGTCAGATGAGAAGGCATAATTATGACTTGCAAATGCTTCATAACGTACTTCCTGAACATCGTTATCACTTAAGTTAGATAAATTGATAGTTTTGTCAGCTCTAGTACTGGTGTTTGCTGTGTTAAAATCATTAATCGCAGCTTCAGCTCCGATTTCGACGGTATGGTTTTCGTCATATGTGTTCGTC
>CAXBLS010000222.1:0-4103 GCA_963976585.1 uncultured Kordiimonadaceae bacterium | reverse complement strand
TTTGAGATTTCTTTTAAACTTACATTTGCCATTGTTTTATCCTTTTACCCCTTTAACGGCCCCATTTATTTTTTTGACTTCGTCGGCGAGGTTTTCCCGCGCCGCGATCAGCCGTTCAAAAAAAGTGACATTTTCGTTGGATTGATTGATCGCCGTAGCGGTGTATTTCTTTAGGCTGGCCTCAAGGGCGGGTATCGCCGGGCCGCCGGTAATTTTGCGCACGGCAATGAAATGCCCGGGGCTGGCGATGTCCTTAAGCTGCTCCGCATCAATTGTCGTTACGCCACCGGTATGTTCGTTATATATGATCATAAATTCACCGTGATTGAAGTCTTCGAGGGTGGTTTCGCCCTCTGTCACGCGCTTTGCCATGGTGGCGGCGATTTCGTGGGCGACTTTGAACGATACGCCTTCGATGCGGGCGATGCTATCGGCGACTTCGGTGATGGTGGCGCAGCTTTTACCGATGTCTTTACGCACTTTTTCTTCGTCAATTTGCACGGCGGCGATGAATTCGTTAAGGAGCCGTAACAAACGAGTGCCGCTCTCGAATGCCTGATGCCCTGCCCGCTGGACTTCGGTTTCGCTGTCGTTCATATCCGTGAACGGTGTGTTGTGCATGGTGTTGATGATGGTGTCGCAGTGGCCAGACGAAAGGCTTGCGATCAGGCGCATATGTTCAATGGGCACCGGGTTTCGCTTTTGCGGCATAATTGAGCTTATTTGGACAAATTCATTGGGCACGTAGATATGCCCCACTTCGAAGGCGCTTCTTTGCGCCAGATCCTGTATAAAACGGCCCATGTTGAGGAACATGACTTTAAGCGCGGAATAAAGCCCGGTCACATAATCAACGCTGGAAATGCAACCGTATGAATTTTCAAGCGGGGCTTTGAAACCAAGCAAATCCGCCATGCGTTCACGGTTTAGGTTAAATCCGGTGGTGGTGATCGCCGCCGCGCCCATGGAACAAAGCTCCGATGCATTTCGCGCAAGGGTGATCCGACCCACGTCGCGCTGCAATATTTCGATAAATGCGCCCAGATAATGGCCCCAGGTGGTCGGTTGGGCCGGTTGACCGTGGGTATAGGCAAGGATTATGGTCGATTTGCCCTTTTCAGCGGCCATGAGCAGGGTTGAGATCAGCTGGTTAAGTTCGGTCAGCATGACCGCCGAAAGGTCCATCAGGTGCATCTTAAAAATGGTATGATCAATATCGTTGCGGCTGCGCCCGGTATGGAGCCGCCCGGCCAGATCAGCACCAAGGCGCTTTATCAGCTCGCCTTCCACATAGAAAAAGTAATCTTCGACCTCGCCGGTGTAGGTAAGCGTGTCCAAATCAAGACTTTGTTCGATTTCAATCAATGAGCCGAGGATTTCTGCGCCTTGTTCTTTGCTCAGTATCCCCTGCTCGGTGAGCATGACGCAGTGGGCGAGGTTGACGCGAAAATGATAATCGGCAAACGCGGTTTTGCTGGCATCAAACAGCGGCGCCAGCACCGTTTCTTTATAGGTTTCATTGGGAAAGGTCGAATTATCTATTATATTGGTCATTATTTTCTTATTTATCCTTTTAATCCGCCTAATATTACACCACGAATGATGTAACGCTGTAATAGTAAAAAAACCAACAGTGTCGGCAATGTCGCGACCGCCGCCCCGGTCATGATCATTTCCCATTCGCTTTGAAACTCGCCAGAGAAAGACGCGAGCCCCACCGGGACCGTGAAAATATCCGCGCTTGAGCTGACAATAAGCGGCCACAAAAACGCTGTCCAGTTGCCAAGAAACGTAAATATCGCCAGCGCCGATAGTGCCGGGGTTACCAGCGGCATCGCCACCCCGGTGAAGATAGCAAATTCACCGACGCCGTCAATACGTGCCGCGTCCAAATAATCATCCGGCACCCCTTCAAAAAACTGTTTCATCAAAAAGACACCAAACCCGGTCATGATGCCCGGAAAGATAAGCCCGATATACGTATCCAGTAAGCCAAAATCACGGGCGAGGATATACCACGGGATCACCAGCATTTCAGTCGGGATCATTAATGTGCTGAGTATGGCGATAAAAACCAGCTTGCGACCGCGAAATTTGAACTTTGCCAGCGTATATCCGACCAGACTATCAAAAAACAGCACGCAGAATGTGGTCACAAGAGCCATAAATACCGAATTTGAAAACCACTTAATAAATTCTGTATTTTCAAATAGATATATATAATTACTTAATGTCATTTCTGAAGAAATAAGCGCCAGATCATAAATCTGATCATTATATTTAAAGCTCGCCGAGAACATAAAGATGATCGGCGTCATCATAATCACCGCACCAATGAACAAAAATGTCCATATGATGATCTTTTTCGGGCTTATGGGTGCTTTGTTATTGCTCATTTTCTAAGCACCCGAAGTTGAATAATGGTGATAATCAGAAGCAGCACGAACAAGACCACCGTTTGCGCCGCCGCCATGCCCATTTCAAAGTCCTCAAAGGCCGCTTTATAGATATGCAGCACGATGGGGCGCGTGGCATTTAGCGGTCCGCCTTCCCCTTCCTGTGTCATGTTATAGACCTGATCGAATATGCGCAGAAACCCGATGGAGCTAATCACGGTCAGGAATATAATCGTCGGGCGCAGTTGCGGTAGCGTAATGTCCCATAACACCCGCCATGCGCTGGCGCCATCAATTTTCGCCGCTTCATAATATGTGGTCGGGATCGCGCGCAGTCCGGCCATGAAGATCACAATTTGAAAACCAAGACCGGCCCAGATCGCCGGGGCGAGCACGGCTGGTAAGGCTTGGGTGGTGGAGCGTAGAAAATCAAGCTGCAAAATACCGAGTTCCCCCAGCGCAAGATTAATCATGCCAACAGGAACAGGCTGATAAAACCAGCGCCACACCCACGCCATCGCCACCGCCGTGGTCAGAAACGGAATAAAATAACAAGCACGCAAAAACCCATGGCCAAAACGCACCTGATCAAGAAAATAAGCGATAATAAATGACAGCAGCAACGAAATCGGCACGCCGAGCAGCAGATATTCAAACGTGTTTGATAACACCCCCCAGAAAACCGGATCATTCCAGAGCGTTATAAAATTATCAAACCCGATGTAACGCTTCTCACCGACGATATTCCAATCGGTAAAGGCAATCGAAAACGCATCGAGCGTCGGATAAAAGCGCACGAGGATGAAATAAATCAGCGGCACCGCGATGAATATCCAGGCGCTGAGGGCGCGTTTTTTGGCTAAGGTCATTTTGTCCGCGCCTCATCAATGATTTTCTGGTCTTGTTCTGCGGCAATCTTAAGACTGTCCGCGACGCTCATGCCCGTAAGCACCACCCGATCAAGCATATCAACAACAGTTTTTCGCTGGGCGCTTTCCGATTTAAAATCGGTAGTGTACGCATAATCTAAGCCCTTGATAAAAGGCCCGTATTTGGGATGGTTGACATTTTTTTCGCGCGCTGCCACCGCACGCCGTGCCGGAAGTTCACCAACCTCATCAAGCCAGAATTGTTGTGCGTCTTCGGATGTGATGAATTTAAGAAACTTTTCTGCCGCCGCGCGTTTTTGACCGCGTGCTTTTGATGTTATGCCGTTGACCCAATAGGAAGAAAAGTTGGCTTTAATCCCATTATGTTCCGGCAGTTCTGTAATCCCGTAATCAAGGTTCCGAGCCCGATCAAAGGTGCTCAGCACGAATGAGCCATCAATATGCATGGCCGCGCGTCCGGCTTTAAAGGCGATTTCCCCTTTATCCATAAAATCAACGACACCGACTTTATGGTGGGTGACCAGCCGCGAGTAATATTCAAACGCCTGAAGCCCCGCTTCGTCAAAATAGGTCACTTTGCTGGTGCCCGCGTTATAAGGCGTGCCGCCAAACTGGCGTACCAGCACTTCGCGCCACCAGTTATGGTCCTGATTGATCGGCCCGACCGTTAGCCCTACCTGTATGATATTGCCGGCCTTATCCTTTTTCACGAGTTTTTTTGCCATTTCCACCAATGCGTCCAGCGTCTTTGGTGGTCGCTCCGGGTCAAGGCCTGCTTCCGCAAACAGTTTCTTGTTCCAAAACAGCCCCAGCGATC
>CAXBLS010000221.1:0-4106 GCA_963976585.1 uncultured Kordiimonadaceae bacterium | reverse complement strand
TAAAAATGGTCAATTATAATGGTGACCGCCTCATCATGCTCGTGGTCGCCATTTTACTGACGTTTTTTAGCCCGTGGATCGGCCTCGTGTTCGCGATCGCTGCGTCGTTCATCATAAATCAGCTCAACAGAAAACCGTCCTAGTCTATATACGCCCCGCCAAATAATTTCGGATCTATGAGGGGGGAGGCCGCGAGGCCGGGGGGAGCTCAAGTAGCCGCTAGGCGGTAGCTCCACCCATCACTAGAAATTAATTGGCACCGCCAAATAATTTCGGATTAAGAGCGCTCATTTGTCCGTCAATGATTGTCAGCGCATGCTCGCGGTCCGTGCTTAGCATGGTTGGCGCGTCTAGGTCGACAAAGCTCGCTTCGGTGGCGATAAACATGCCTGCGGCCATGGAAAGCGATGTGCCGACCATACAGCCAACCATAATGTCAAAACCCATGTCTTTGGCCTGATCAAGCAGCTTTTTGGCTTCCGTAAGGCCGCCAGTTTTATCAAGTTTGATATTGATCACATCATAAATGCCATGAAGTCGTTCTAGGTCCGCCGCCACATGGCAACTTTCATCACCGCCAAGGGGAAGGGGCGCGTTTATACCGCGAAGTGTTTCATCATCCTTTGGTGGTACGGGCTGTTCAAGCATGACAACGCCGTTATCCTTAAGCGTTTGTGCCACACGTCTGACGATATCCGCGTTCCAGCTTTCGTTGGCATCGACAATCAGCCGCGCATTTGGCGCGTTTTTATGAACAGCGGCTATGCGCGCTTCAATATCGTCCGCATTCATTTTCACTTTTATGGTCGGGAACTTGGCCAGCGTCGCCGCTTTTGCGCCCATTTTATCCGCGTCGCCAATGCTGATGGTTTCCACCGATTGAAGATGATCCGGCCATTGATGTCCCATAAGCTCGGCAATGGTTTTGCCTTTTTGTTTGGCTTCCAAATCCCAAAGCGCGCAGTCAATGGCGTTTCTCGCCGCGCCTGCGGGCATGGCGGATTGCAGTTCTTCCCGGCTCAGGCCCGCTTCCATTTTGGGTGCGATTTTCGCGATTTGCGCCATCACGCTTTCGACGCTTTCGCCGTAGTGGGGCGTCAGGCAGCTCTCGCCCCAGCCTTTATGTGCGCCTTCGGTTATTTCAACGACAATAACGGTTGTATCGACCCGACTGCCGCGTGAAATAACAAATGGTGTATGAAGGTCAAATTTTTCGGCTCTAAATTCAAAATTTCTCATTTAAAGCGCCTCCACGAATGATGCGGCGCCGGTGATCATCGGATCAAAGCACGGAACACCATATTTCGCTTGCAATTCGGCCCGCTGTTTCGCGCCTTCTTCGGCACTGACATTGCGGCAGTTAAGGGATATACCGCCAAGCTTCGCATCGGGATTGGTAAGGCGTGCGTGCTTTAAATTAAGGTCAATACAGTCGCCCATTTCCGGCATCGCCATATGCGGCATGCCTTTGATATGCGGGCGGTCGGCTTCGTGGCACATGACAATAATATCCGCTTGTGAACCGTGTAAAAGGCCAAGGCTGACACCAGCAAAGGCCGGATTATAAAGTGATCCTTGTCCTTCAATAATGTCCCAGTGATCATCGGCGTTATCCGGGGAAAGTTCTTCAATGCCGCCCGATATAAAATCGGCAACAACCGCATCGATGCAAATGCCGGACCCAACAATCATCACGCCGGTTTGTCCGGTTGCTTTAAATTCAGCGTCGTACCCTGCTTTTTTCATTTCTTCTGCAATCGCCAATGTCGTGAACATTTTACCCACCGAACAATCAGTGCCCACGGATAAAATACGCTTGCCGCTGCGCTTGACCCCGGTGCCGGTTTTAAGGTCGGTATAACCATGACGGACATCATGAAGCTGGGCACCATGTTTTTCGGCCGCTTGCTTAATGGACGGAATTTCATCAAGGCGGCGATGAAGGCCGCTGGCGACATCCATGCCATTTTCGATCGCTTCCAATATATAAGGCTCCCACGCCGGGTCAACAAACCCGCCAGCATTGGCAAGGCCGATCACGAATGTTTTCGCGCCCGCCGCCGCCGCGTCCTTGATGGACATCTTCGGCAGGCCGATTGAAAGCGTGCTGTCACCACCAGCAAATTCGGCGACGCAAACATCCGGGTTCCACTGGGCAATGCCGCGCGATGTTTTAATGGCAAGCTCGTTATCATCACATCCCAAGAAAAGTTGGTAGGGTGCTTTAAATAGTTCTTTTTGATTGGCTCTTTTTACAGTCATTTTATGGCTCCTGATTTTATATGTTCTATATAACCGATCTGATGTGAAAAAGCGTATGAAATAAATAATGAAATATATAGCTTAAAGCTATAGATATTGATATGGTAAGGCTATGAACTTACGGCAAATAGAAATCTTTAATGCGGTTTATGCCCGCGGCTCCATCTCTGGCGCTGCCCGATACCTTAATGTCGCTCAGCCGACCGTCAGTAAAATCCTAAAACACAGCGAAGACCAACTTGGTTTTTTGTTGTTTCAACGCAGCCGTGGCCGCCTTGTCGCCACATCCGAAGCCAACGTGCTTTATAAAGAAACCAAAAACATTTACCGACAGATCGCCAAGCTTAATAACACCGTCGACAACCTTAAAAACCCCGACGCCGGAAAATTCAGGATCGTGTCCGTCGCTGCCCTCGGGCTGGAGGCTCTGCCCAAAGTGATCCAGAAATACCGGGCAAAGTTTAAAGAAACACAATTTATCTATCAAACCCACCATTACCATGATCTGGTCTCATCATTGCTCGATTATGAAAAGGATATTGGTTTCGCCCTCAATCCACCCCCGCACGAAGGCATTAAAGAAATCACCATCGGCGAAGGCGAGCTGGTTTGCATCTACCAAAATGGCGAGTTCGATGAGCATCCCGCTCGCCTTAAACTCTCCGACCTCGAAGGTTTCGATTTCGTCAGCATCGAAGCCAGCGGCCCGCTTGGTGATATCCTCTCTGAACGCATGACCAGAGAAGAGCATAATTTCAACGCCAAAATCATCGCCCAAACATATTTCGTCGCCCGCAACATGGTGGGCCTCGGTAGCGGTATCGCCATCGTCGACAGCCTCACCGCCAAATCCAAAGGTCCCGGAGAATTAAGCTATAAAGGTTTCTACCCGCCGATGAAATTCGCGGTAAAGGCCCTGCATGCGGAAGAACGGCCGCTTTCAAAAGCCTATCTTGACTTCCTAGCATTCCTCAAAAAGCACATAGAGCTTTAGCCACTCAATTTTTCTCGAATTCACGGTTATTATACACTTTATCGCATCACATATACCGTTCATCGAAATTTGCTGTATTTTCAGGATTTTTTATAGATAACTGATCAGGCGATTTAACTGATCGTATTTCTTTGGGTAGGGAAATTTGGGCTTATGCCTAAAATTATTGATGAATACGCACTAAGGAATAAATAAATGATAAAACTTTTCACATATACCACCGTCGCAGTAAGCATGTTCACCCTATCAGCCCAAGCCGCTGATGCCCCTTCAACCATGAATGCATGGATAGATCAGGCAAGCAGTGCCATTGAAGAAAAGATGGAATATCCAAAGACCGCCGCTTTGATCGGAGAAACTGATTTGCATACGCTCGTCGTTAAAGTTAATCGCCACGGCGATATTCTTGAAGTGACCAAAGGCGACAAGGCACAGAGCAACTATTTTGATATGGCATCAAACAAAGCGCTGCGATATGTCGATCTTCCTGATCTTCCGTCAAGCTATAAAAAAGACACATTGAGTTTTGTTCTTTCGTTGGATTACTCCAATAAGGATAAGCAATCCCGTCAACAGGTCGCAAAAACCCTGTCCGATAAACAAGTGATCGCACTGTCAAAGAACAAACCCACCAAGGCCAAGGAAAAATCCCGCAGAGGATTTTAAGGCGAAAAAGCGAATTTACATCTAAGGATTAAAATCCCTTAACCCTACTAAAGTCCTGTTTGCTGTTTTCTTCCAAAAACGAAAACCTCAGTGCAAACAGGGCTTCCTCACCTACCTCAAAAAAACAATGCATGCAGAAGAACGGCTGCTTTCAAAAACCTATCAGAAAATTTTAACGTTCCTG
>CAXBLS010000220.1:0-4138 GCA_963976585.1 uncultured Kordiimonadaceae bacterium | reverse complement strand
ATACTCTGGAACATGTTCATTGATATAATCCTTGATCACGTCTGGCAATCCATCAAACGTTTCTACACTTTTACCGATCGCGTTAACGTAAAACAATCCTTCGCGACCCTGCATTTCCATCCATGGCAGCCACTCTGAAATCCTTGACCATGCTACGTCAACATTTGCCACGTCTTTATCACCATCTAAAAGATCGGCGGTCTTGCCAATGAAGCTGAACATTTCGGTAGCATGATATGCACCACCAACATATTTCTGATAATCACCCTGCATCGGATTGTGATAGAAAAGCGGAACGGTGAGGTTCATGAACCAGCTGTCACCGATTTCCTTACCAAACCAGCGCGCTGCTGGCTTACCCTCAGCATCATATGGAAAGCTCGGGCGTTGATTTACCGGATCGTTTTCAACATGCATCACGTCTACGTCGCGTTGAAGATAAGGATTGTGCCATTTGTCCATCGCTTTGCCAGTTTTTGGATCGATATATAGCATCACTTCGCGGGTCACAAGTTTATAACCATCGCCTTTTACCTCGTCCTTAACGGTTACACATTGACGAGTGCTCATTCCAGAAACAAGGAAGAGTGTTTTGTCTGCTTCACCGCGTTTACGGCCAAATGCAGTTCCCTCGAATCGATAAAACATCGGTTTTTCGTCCGCACTGCGACAATAAATCTTGCGCGTTGCTTCAATAACACCTTCCGGTGTGGACAGATCAATTTGGTCCGCCATTGCCGTCGAGACCGCACAGGCACTGAGCAAAATACCAGATGCCACCTTTTTTATATTTTTTAGAATATTCATTATTCTCTCCTTAATAGGATCGCATTACCAGATAAATTAAAGATATACTATTATATCTTATCTAAAAAGCAATATCTGTTAATATTTTAGGGCGTCTAAAATTTAAACGTCCCTGTAAGACCGAATTGTTGCTTCCTTGGTAAGCTAACCGCAAAAGCTCTTCTAGAGAAAAAGCTGGGAACATCAACATAACGAAGGATCGACGTAGGTGTCTCATTGTCAAATGCGTTTTTAGCCCAGAGTGCTATACTATATTGCTCGTTTTCCACACCCACCCGAAAATTGGCAATACTGCGGCCACCTGTTCCAGCGAAGTTATAAACTTGAGCGTAACGGGTAGAGGAGTAAATAAAGTCACCTCTAGCAAAAAACTCTAGATCCATGTTTGCAATTGGCGTTCTAAACTCACTACTCAAAGTTAATGTATGTTGCGGTGATTGTGGTGTAAAAGTACCCTTGACAATCCCATCAGCAAATCCAAAATTAAGCGCTTCCTGACGACTGTCCGCTGACAAATCAAAATTTTGAATTTCAGGATGAGTATAGGCATAAATAGCCTGCACTGAAAGTGCATCCGTTAGTTGGATACGTGTGTCAACTTCCATACCCCATGTTTCTGTTTTACCGACGTTATCAAGGTACGAGAACGGCGAGCCTCCACCTTCAGGAATAAAATTCTGCGTAAGCTGCTGGTTAGTCCAATCAAGATAGTAAGCAGACATATTGAGAACCACCCGATCATCAAATAACGAAGATTTAAAACCAGCCTCATAACTCCAAATGTTTTCCTCATCAACAAGTTGTAACCCGGATGGAAGGGCTGAATTGGTGTTAAAATCACCCGGTTTGTTCCCTTTAGCGATTACGCCAAAAATCATAAAATCATCGTTTATCTGATAATCTATAGTAATTTTTGGTGTCCATGATTTGTAAGTAGCCTTAAAGTTTTCCATACCACTTGTAATCGCTTCCAGCTTGTCTTCGGCATAGCGCATTTCTGCACTGATGCTAAGTTGATCGTTGATATCGTATTCTGCTTGGCCAAATACAGCGTAGTTGCTCACTTTACTACTGCCATTAAACACGTGATCTGCGTCAGGCGCATCGCCGGAGCCGCGGGAATTAACCTCAACATTTTCTTTGTAATAATAACCGCCAACAATATAACGGAATGGATTTTCACCTGGCGATGTTAACCTCACTTCCTGCGAGAAATCGTCTCGCATGCTCATATCATCCGATATAAAACCCATTCGGAAAAAACCACGATTATCTTCACCCGCATAGGTTTGGTCCTGAATAACCCGCCCGTTTTCATCAGAATAAGCGGTGATCGACGTCAATGTGTGCCCATTGTCAAAATCATAATTCATGGTAAGGCTAGTACGAATAGTTTCTTGACTTACGCCTGATCCCTCAGAATAATAATCGGTTTCCTGACGCGGTGCGTCCGCGGGAATTGAAACATCGCCGCAATAATACTGACGGGCTACATCAAGGAAACAGTTGTTAGCTGACGCATCCTGCAATCCGATTGAATAAGCACCATCATCATCTTCAGAGTAGTTGACGCGGCCAATAATTTCGAAATTTTCAGTTGGATAGAAAAGTAGTGCACCACTTACAGTGGTTGTTTGCTCCGCACCAATTTTCCCACCTTCAAGTCCCGGGAATGTGTTTTCGTAATCTCCACCGAAATCATAATATTTTCCGCCGATTTCAAAAAAGACCTTATCTTCAACCAATGGGCCACTTAAAAATCCAGATAATTCATAATTTTCGTGTTCGGCGGCAGTTCCAGTAAATCTGCCAGATAATTCATTTGTTGGTCTGCGCGTTACGTAATTGATCGCCCCGCCAAATGTCGCGCGTCCATAGAGCGCGCTTTGTGGGCCATTGATTACTTCTACGCGTTCAAGATTATCGAGCAGGATGGATTGACTTGAGCCACTAACATAAACGCCATCAACGAATACAGATGCATTGGCACCGCCCTGAATACTGGACATACCACGAAAAACTGGACGATCACCCTGTCGGCCAAAGGCCGAAGCAAAACTGAAACCAGGAGAGAAATCAGCGATATCAACAATACTCTTAATATTCGCCCGCTCTAATCCTTCTGCAGAAAATGCAGTGATTGAAAGCGGCGTTTCTTGCAGCAATTCCTCACGTTTACGTGCAGTAACCACCACAACATCTGTTGTATTGCGGTTATCTACCGCAATCTCGTTGTCCGCCTCTTGTGCTATGGTAGTGTTTATTTGCAATGATAACAGAACCGTTAATGCTGTTGATGCATATAAAGCTTTTTTACTCGTCTCTCTAGCCGTCATTTCTTCTCTCCGAATACAATTCATTATTTCATAATCGTAATTAATTATATTGATATACTAATATAACATTTCGCAGTAAAGAAACACTAAAGCTTATAAAACTGACAACCATCAGATGTTAATGTGTTGATTACCGTACTGTTGAAGCACGCCCTTAAGAATAGAATACATTAGTGCCGCAGAAGGTGTAAGTTGAGAATGTTTGCGTTTAAGCATCAATACTGGACGCGTTACACGCAAACTGGGGTGATCAATCGCTTGCATAATCCCAGAATCGAGTTCATGTATCACCAGTTCGTGAGGCATTAAACTCAATGCATCACCCTCAATGACATGGCCAATTGCGAGCCTTATTCCATCTAACCTGAGCAAATCTGTCGGCGGATCAACCCCCTCAGAAGCGAACATGTCAACAACACCCGACCAAATACTGGACAGTCCCATTGGAACAACCCACGGAAATCGAGCATAATCACTCAAAGTTCTATCAAGAATATCTGTTAGAGGATGATTAACACGCCCCATTACCACATCGATTTCTTCATATATTTTTTCAACCTCGAGCTCAGCATCTATATAAGTTCCATGTGGTGGAGCGACCACCGCAAACTCAATTTCACCTGCAAGGATCATAGGTATAAGTTTGCTTGATAGACCAACATACGATTTTACGCCAACATCATTTGTCCGTTGTTTTAATCCCTTCACCGCACGCGGAAACAATCGAGACGTAAAACTCGGCCCCACGCCTACCCTGATTTCACCTTTGCCATAACCACGAAGTGCTAATATTTCAAGGCTAGCGTTACGACTTTCAGCTAATATTAGTTTAGCACGTCGGACCAAGTGATCTGCGTAAATAGTAGGCTTAACTCCCGTTGGTAAGCGCTCAAACAACTTCACTTCAAGCACCTCTTCGAGCTTCGCAATTGCCTTACTCACTGCTTGCTGAGATACTGAATTCAATGCCGCAGCATGATGAAAGTTTTTCGTCT
>CAXBLS010000219.1:0-4144 GCA_963976585.1 uncultured Kordiimonadaceae bacterium | reverse complement strand
GGCATATTCTTAAACAACTATAAATAAACAATTTTAAATTTTATTTTTCATGACCGTGCTTCAAACCGTGCTAAATTCATGAAATTAAAAATCTGTTTTAAAGCCCCGCTAGTGGTATATATACATCTTGCAATGATTTATTCAAAATATCCAACACCCACAATTTTTACAAATCTTTGTCATGGAATATTCTAACCAAAAAAATTCGATGTAGCGTTAACCAACGTAATGTCAGAACGGCGTCACACCAAGGATATATTTTCTGATCAACCGTGAACATTAATGATTTCATTTTTCTGCTTCCGCCATAACTCTGAGAAAGTATAACATAAACTCTAATTTTTCGATCTAATCTAACGGGAATCCGATGGTACAAAATATTAGAGTTCGCAGCAGAATGAATGGTGGTGTACGCAGTCAACTGCAAACTAGTCTCCAACGATTTTCCCTATTTAACAGGGAAAATACAGGGAAATTATCAAAATACCCGTGCTTTCTGCAATTTTAAAGCCAAAAAATCAAACAAATACAATTAGTTTCCATAAAATTCCCTAGACTAATTAACAGGGAAATACTTCATGTGAACAGAGATTATCTCTATTGAAACAGCGTAAGTTAACGTGGGGGTGAAGATTATTTGAATGACTGCTTTCGACGGTGGTCTTGTCTTATGATTTTTTTGTCTAAGCTGTTATGCTTATGATACCAACCTGTATGTCGACATACAGGTGAACTTTTGAAATAGCGATATTGATAACTCATTGTTGGACGC
Organism: uncultured Kordiimonadaceae bacterium; assembly: GCA_963976585.1. Taxonomy (GTDB): domain Bacteria; phylum Pseudomonadota; class Alphaproteobacteria; order Sphingomonadales; family Emcibacteraceae; genus Pseudemcibacter. Next base: position 3,372 of record CAXBLS010000219.1, on the reverse strand, counting down.
TATAGTCTACGCTAATAAATGGCTATAATTTACTTTGACAATGCCCTGACGACGTATAGAATATAGCATTAAATTGAGCGAAAAGACCTTTCCTTCTTATATAACACTAAAACCAACAGAACCCATGTTCTGGACTTCCAACCGTACATGAATGTCAGGGTTTAAAGCTTCGGCTGCGGTTGCACCACCTGCCATAATTGTCCAACCCGCTTCAAGTCTTCCTCCGTCCTCTGCCACAAGTTTCGCCGCACCTACAAGGGCACGTAAAGGGTGCCCCAACACCGCAGCTGAGGATCCAATTTGCACAGGACGCCCATCGAAACTCATGATCATGCCTAAATTAGTAATATCCAGATCCGGCCTGACCCACGGGCCTACGACATAGGCTGATGTCGATGTATTGTCCGCGACAACATCCGGCAAATTAAATTTAAAATTTTCATAACGGCTATCTATAATTTCCAGAGCCGGAGCAATTGCCTCAACAGATAACATTGCTTCTGCAGGGCTAACGATACCCTCAATCGGTTTTTTAAGTAAAAATGCAATTTCAGGCTCCACACGCGGATGAACAAAATCTTTTAAATCAATCTCGCCACCGTCTTCAACCAGCATCTTGTTTGTTAATCGTCCCCAAACCATTCCATCAAGACCCATTTGGATTATTTTTGCACGGGACGTGAAGCCCATTTTTATGCCAACAGCCTTTTCTCCCCGATCATAACGGCGTTTAACAGAACGGCGCTGAACTTCATATGCCAGATCAAGAGTAAGATCATAGCCAGTTTTAGACAACTGAGGGATCGAAGAGGCTGTTTTTGCCGCAACATCAACAATTTCTGCGACATTATCCAAATTAATCATATTTAAATTACTCATGCTTCTTTTCTTTCATTTCTTTTTATGATATCCAGTGCCACATCAACGATCATGTCTTCCTGACCGCCAACCATTTTACGTGCTCCCAATTCTACGAGAATTTCCCTTGTATCAAGTCCGTAAGCCTCCGCTGCCGCCTCCGCATGACGAAGGAATGAGCTATACACCCCGGCATATCCCAAAGTGAGTGTTTCCTTATCCACACGGACAGGGCGATCCTGTAATGGCCTTACAAGGTTTTCCGCCGCATCCATCAGTTTGAATAAATCACAACCATGATTCCAGCCCATGCGCTCCGCTGCGGCAATAAAGACTTCCAACGGCGCATTTCCGGCGCCAGCCCCCATACCAGCAAGCGACGCATCGACACGAATAGCCCCATTTTGAACCGCCACAATACTATTGGCCACACCAAGGCTTAAATTATGATGTGCATGAATGCCACGCCCAGTTTCAGGTTTCAGCACTTTGTCAAAGGCATTTAGCCGTTCCGCTACATCATCCATATTCAAGGCACCGCCGCTATCGACCACATAAACCGTGGTTGCACCATAACTTTCCATAAGTTTTGCCTGCTGCGCCAAATGCTCGGGCCCTATCATATGTGACATCATAAGAAAACCAACTGTATCCATACCCATCTCAAGGGCTTTCTCTATATGCTGTTTCGACACATCAGCCTCTGTGCAATGGGTAGCAACCCGCACCGACCGCACGCCCAATTCATAACCTTGACGAAGGTCCTTAACAGTCCCGATACCCGGCACCAATAAGGTCGCCAAAACGGCATTATTCAAGACTTCTGCTACAGCCTCTATCCATTCCCAGTCCGTATGAGCACCAAAGCCATAATTAAAACTTGTGCCGTTAAGCCCATCACCATGAGCCACTTCAATAGCATCAACACCTGCATCATCGAGGACCTTGGCAATATCACGTACATGATCAATGCCGTACATATGACGGATCGCATGCATTCCATCGCGTAATGTCACATCCTGAATATATAATTTCTTATCGGTCATTTCCATTATCTCCTTATGCTGTCCCACCAAATTTTAACGCTGCGATTTTCTCTCCGGTTCCAAGAGCAGCAGAGGTCATAATATCAAGATTTCCAGCATAGGCCGGCAAGTAATGAGCCGCGCCTTCAACTTCCAGAAATATCGACGTTTTAATACCCTCAAACTCACCATAACCCGGAATTTTAAGCGGGTTATTGGAACCAAATCGTTCAAATTGCACCTTTTGTTTCAACCGGTAGCCCGGCACATAGCTTTGTACATCCTTAACCATCTGTTCAACGCTGTCTTCAATCAATTTTTCATCCACTAATTCGGATAAGGTAAAGATGGTATCCCGCATAATCATCGGTGGTTCCGCCGGGTTCAGAATAATGATGGCTTTGCCCTTATGCGCACCGCCGACTTCCTCAATCGCCCGCGCCGTTGTTTCCGTGAATTCATCAATATTAGCCCGCGTTCCCGGGCCTGCTGATTTTGAAGACACAGATGCCACAATTTCTGCATAATGAACCTTAGCAACGTTACTCACGGCCGCAACCATAGGGATCGTTGCCTGTCCGCCGCAAGTGACCATATTCACATTGGGCTGATCAAGATTTTCTTCAAGATTAACCACCGGAACCGTATAGGGACCAATAGCTGCCGGAGTAAGGTCGACAATAATCTTGCCAGCTTTACGACATACTTCATTATGATGCTTATGGACATAAGCAGAGGTCGCATCAAAAACAATCTTGATATCGTCCCACACAGCCATCTTTTGCAAACCTTCAATACCATCAGACGTGATCGCAACACCCACCCGTTCCGCACGCGCCAAACCGTCCGATGTCGGATCAACCCCAACCATAGCACCCATTTCCAAAACATCACTGGTCCGCATGATCTTAATCATCAAATCAGTGCCAATATTACCAGGACCAATAATCGCTACCTTAATCTTAGACATTTATCATTTCTCCAAACACTTTATTAATTGCCGCCTGACCACAGGCTTCATCACATTTTTCGCTACTACCAGAAACTCCAACAGCACCAATCGTTTCACCAGAAACAATGACTGGAACACCGCCACCAAATAGAGCCAATCTTCTATAGTTCACAAGCCCTGCTGTAACGCGGGGGGCTTCACCTTCTAAATTCTCTGCCAATTCACGGGTAGAAACCTTAAAGCTTGCTGCTGTGCAAGCCTTATCCTGCGCAATCACTGCGCAAAGAGCTGGGGCCCCATCAACCTGTGAGTAAGCGATCATATTTCCCGCCTGATCCGCAACAGCAATAGCAACATGCCATCCCTGTTCCATGGCGTAGGCACGACCAGCGGTCACAAGTTTTAGAGCGGCCTCAGAATTTAAGCTAGAAAGTTTTAAAATATTTTCCATTTTAACCCCCATATCCTTTTATAACAAAAACTCTACCAACAATGGTGTGACTACCAGCACCAATTGAAGTAGTAACGGTCAATTGA
>CAXBLS010000218.1:0-4150 GCA_963976585.1 uncultured Kordiimonadaceae bacterium | reverse complement strand
TCCCGGTTTATACATGCTCTTCCCGATTATTATTTATTTTTATTAGTTTCCTATATACAACGCCCGCCGTCAACCTCCATAGCCACCCCCGTGACCATACTCGCTTCATCACTGCACAGAAAACAGGCGGCATTGCCCATGTCCTGCGGTGTTGAAAAACGCCCAATAGGTATAGTTGAAAGAAATTTTGCTCTTACTTCTGGTGTATCTTCACCCATGAAAGTGGCCAACAGTGGCGTATCGCCAGCAACCGGATTAATTGCGTTTACACGAATACCAAACGGAGCAAGTTCAACCGCCATTCCCTTGGTCGCGGTGATCATCCAGCCTTTTGATGCATTATACCATGTTAAATTTGGCCTTGGGCTGACGCCTCCGGTGCTGGCGACGTTAAGAATTGCGCCACTACCGGCTTTTTTCATAATTGGCACCACATGACGCGCTGTATGGAATACCGATTTGGCATTAACATTGAAAATGCGGTCAAAATCGCTTTCCGATAGGGCGTCTAGAGGTTGAGGGATATGGCCAATTCCAGCATTATTAACCAAAATATCAACTGTTCCATATTTCGAAATCGTGTTGTCTACCAATATTTTGACGCTTTCGCCGTCCGAAACATCAACCTCATGGGCAATAACTGCTTCACCCAGCTCACCAGCAAGTTCTGCGGCCAGTGACGCATTTAGATCAGCTATCACCACTTTTGCACCTTCATTGGCGAATTTTCGAACAATTCCAGCTCCAAAACCCGATGCTCCACCAGTTACTATTGCTATTTTATTCTTTAATTTCATATTCTTATTGACTCTTTTTAAGGTTATTAATTAGCCGTGATGTGCAGCAACGGTTTTAAGCACTGAAAAACCGTAAAGAGCCTCGAAGCCCTTCTCACGACCGAAACCGGATTTGCCAATACCACCAAACGGTAGTTCAACGCCGCCACCCGCGCCGTAATTATTAATAAAAATCTGCCCCGCCTTGATGGCTTTGGCCATACGCATTTGGCGACCGCCATCACGGGTCCAGACACCAGTAACCAGGCCATAATCAGTTCCATTAGCTATTTGAATGGCGTCCTCCTCCGTATCAAACGGAATAGCCACCTGTACGGGACCAAAAATCTCTTCCTGAGCTAGCTTATGATCCGCGGGCACATCCCGGAATAAGGTCGGTTGGACATAACAACCTTTTTCGGGGCAACCATCCTTGATGATCCCCTGCGCCGCTATTTTTAAACCACTGTTTAATCCTTGCTCGATATAACCATCAACAACCTGCTTCTGTCTGGCCGAAATAAGCGGCCCTACATCAAGATCATCGGTCGCCGGACCGACTTGCAAGGCGGTTATTTTTTCACTCATCATTGAAATTACTTTTTCATAAACACCGCGCTGAATAAGAAGCCTTGTCCCCGCAGAGCATGTCTGTCCGGCGTTTTGAATACCGGCAGCAACCAAAAATGGCAGTGCGGCGTCAAGGTCGGCATCATCAAATATAATCTGCGGTGACTTGCCGCCAAGCTCAAGCGTTACCGGGACAATATTCTCTCCCGCAGCCTTCTGAATAAGCTTTCCTATACCGACGGACCCGGTAAAACTAATATGATGTATACCCGAATGGCCGCTGAGGGCGGCGCCCGCTTCATGGCCAAGACCAGTAACAACATTAAGCACGCCTTTGGGAAGGCCGGCTTCTTCGGCAATACGGGCAAACATAAGTGCCGTCAGGCACGCATCTTCCGCTGGCTTAAGCACGCAAGTATTACCCATTGCCAGTGCGCCGCCAATACAGCGCCCTGCAATTTGCATTGGGTAATTCCACGGCACGATATGCCCGGTAACACCATGTGGTTCCCGAATCGTGTAAACTGTATATCCATCCATGTAAGGAATAGTGTGGCCCATCACTTTATCTGCAGCACCACCGTAAAATTCCATATATCTCGCCATGGCGATCGCATCAGCACGGGCCTGCTTGACCGGTTTACCAACATCATGGCTTTCAAGTTCGGTCAGAACATCAACACATTCGAGAATTTTTTTACCTATTTTGGTGAGCATGCGCCCTCGCTCCATAGCGGAAAGCGCCCCCCATTCTCCGTCCAGTGCCGCCTGCGCTGCTGCTACAGCGTCGTCCACATCGCGCGGTGATCCCCGGCCTATTTTACATAACAACTCACCTGTTGACGGATTAATAACATCTAGCGTCTCATTATTTTCAGCATTCCGCCACTCACCACCGATGAGAATCTGTTCGCTGTTAAATGGTATCTTCATTTATGTTTTCCTCTTTGCTCTCTAAAGCCTTTGTAATATCTGGGCTCGCGTCAAGCAATGATTTTGTATAAGGGTGTTGGGGGTTGTGGTAAATCTCAGCAGTTGGCCCTTGCTCCACAATCACTCCGTCCTTCATGACCAGTACTCGGTCGGTAATGTTTTTAACCGTTGCAAGATCGTGTGAGATAAATAAATAGGAAATCCCAAGCCGATCAGAAAGGTTTTCCAAAAGCTCCAAGATCTGCTCTCTAATTAAGACATCGAGCGCCGAAGTTGCCTCATCAAGTAGAATGATGTCGGGTTCCGTGATCAACGCACGGGCGATGGCAATCCGCTGCCTTTGACCACCTGAAAATTCATGGGCATATTTATTGATATCACCTTCGCTAAGCCCGACCAGTCCAAGCATCTCGATAACTTTCAATCTCTTTTGATCGCCAGTTAATCTTTCTTTTGTGCCAAAAAATGGCTCCGCTACCAAGCGTTCCACTTTATGACGCGGATTAAAACTGCCATAGGGGTCCTGAAAAACAACATTGATATGCCTGCGCAGTTCTTTTTGACCCTTAAACGGCTTCCCATTAATGCGTATTTCTCCTTTACTAAAGCGCTCAAGCCCCAAAATACATCTGGCAAGTGTTGACTTCCCACAACCACTTTCGCCCACCAGGCCCAGGTTTTCACCGCGTTTTAGAGAAAAACTTACATCATTCACTGCCCTAAGGTTCTCTTTACGGCTTAGTTTATAGTCTTTACTAAGTTTCTGTACCTCAAGGATCACCTCGGCACCATCCGCAATGAACTTTTCATGTATCTTATGCTTTGCCGCATCAAACAACTGCTTCGAATAAGGATGTTCCATGGTGCTGAAAAATGTAGCCCTATCGCCCTGTTCTACCACCTTGCCATCTTTCATGATGACAATATGATCGGCCACATCTGCTACTACAGCCAGATCATGACTAATCAGCAACATACCCATTTTATCCTGCTCTACTAGCTTCTTAAGCAGTTCCATAATTTTTGCTTGCGTCGTTACGTCAAGCGCCGTTGTCGGTTCATCAGCGATTAACAACTTCGGACGCTGTGATATAGCAATAGCAATTACGACACGTTGGCGCTGCCCACCGGAAAGCTTATGTGGATAAGTGGTAAGAGGAAAACGCTTATTTTCAAGGCCGACACGGTGCAGCACCAGCTCCGCTCGTTCGCGCAAGGCCTCACGTCCAATGTCTGGTTGCGATATTTTTATAGCTTCCATGACCTGTGCACCGATGGTTTCCACCGGGTTAAGTGCAGTCATCGGTTCTTGAAAAATCATACCAATATCATTGGCACGATGGGTGCACATTTCCTGTTCGGACTTATCTACTAAATTTTCATCATTCAGCCAGATCGCACCAAAAACTTCCGCACCCTCGGGCAGAAGCTTTATTACCGCGGATGACGTCATTGATTTTCCAGATCCACTTTCACCAACAATCGCCACCACCTGCCCTGCTTCAACTGCAAGGTTGATGTGGTCGAGTATTTGTTGACCGTATATAGAAAGACTTAAATCCTGAATATTAAGAAGCGCCATCACTGACCTTTCCTTGGGCTTTTCTTTGCCGCAGCTTTGGATCAAGAATATCGCGCATACCATCGCCCATCAGATTAAGACCAAGTACCATCGTTACAATTGCACCACCAGGGAAATAAGCAAGCCACGGCGCGAAAAATATCATAGTCTGAGCTTCATTGAGCATGCGCCCAAGGCTTGGGTTCGGTGGTTGAGTGCCAAGCCCTACATAAGAAAGGCTCGCTTCGGCAATGATCGCAATGGAAAACTGTATGGTTGCCTGAACGATTAGGATATTTAAAATATTTGG